>CACZRW010000001.1 GCA_902783675.1 uncultured Pseudomonadota bacterium
ATGTCTTTGGCCTTGTTTTCATCAACGCCTCTTTCCTTTGCCCCTTTGACAAAGATGGCACGCTGTTTTTTCATTTCTTCTTTATTCTTCTTTCCCATCGCCTTACGCAAAAGGTCCGCGCCGCCGAGGGTGTAGCCGGCCATTACCTGCGCAATTTGCATCACTTGCTCTTGGTATATCATGATGCCGTAAGTCTCTTTTAGTATGCCTTCAAGCATGGGGTGGAGATAGTCGGGTTGCTCGGCACCGTGCTTGCGCGCGATGTAGCTCGGGATGTTCTCCATGGGACCGGGGCGGAAAAGAGCGACAATAGCGATTAAGTCTTCCAGTTTATCGGGCTTGAGCTTGTGCAAAATGTCGCGCATGCCGCTACTTTCAAGCTGGAAAACGCCGTAAGTATCCGCTACTTGCAAGAGTTCGTAAGTCTTTTTGTCGTTCAAAGGTATGGAGGAGATGTCTACTTCTTTGCCGTTCTTTTTGATAAGCTCAAGACATTTCGCAATCGTGGTTAAAGTCTTTAACCCGAGGAAATCGAACTTGATTAAGCTGGCAGATTCTACCCAGTATTTATCAAATTGCGTTACCGGCATGTCTGAGTCGGGATCGCGGTATAGCGGCACAATTTGCTCAAGCGGTTTTGCGCCGATAACAACGCCGGCCGCGTGTGTCGAGGCGTTTCTTAACAGTCCTTCAAGCTTCAAGGATATTTCTATAAGCTTTTGATAGCGTTCGTCCTTGGCTATTTCGGCCTTAAAGTCTTCTTTGGTCGCCATAACTTCCTTTAAAGTTACATTGGTGCCGGGATCATTCGGGACGAGTTTGCAAATGCGATCAACAACAGAATACGGTATTTCCAAAACACGCCCTACATCGCGAAGGACTGCTCGGGCTTGAAGTTTTCCGAAAGTGATTATTTGCGCGACATGATCATAGCCATATTTGTTTTGCACATACTCTATGGTTTTTTCGCGCTTCTCTTGGCAAAAATCAATGTCAAAGTCGGGCATGGAAACGCGTTCGGGATTCAAAAATCTTTCAAAAAGAAGATTAAAGCGCAGGGGATTTAAGTCGGTGATGGTAAGCGCCCAAGCTACAACCGAGCCTGCACCCGAGCCTCGTCCCGGTCCTACGGGAATATTGTGCGCTTTCGACCATTGGATGAAGTCGGAAACAATCAAAAAGTATCCCGGGAACTCCATTTGAATGATTATGCCTAGTTCGTATTCCAAGCGCTCGCGATAGGGCTTGGCTATTTCTTCTTTTTCCTCGTCGGTCATGTCAGCAGTGAAAACATGCTTTTCAAGGCGCTTTTGTAAGCCGGTGGTTGCCATTTCGCGCAGAACATCAGCTTCGGTTTTGCCTTCCTCAATCGCAAAGTGGGGAAGGGCCGGCGGCAGAGTTTTAAGTGCGAAAGAGCAGCGCTTCGCTATTTCAACGGTGTTGGCAATCGCCTCGGGGAGATCTTTGAAAAGCTCGGCCATTTCTTTTGCGCTTTTGAAGCGATATTCGGGATTGAGGCGGCGCCTTTTTAAAGAGTTGACATAGGTTTTGTTTGCAATACACAAAAGCGCATCGTGGGCTTCAAACATGTCCTCGTCCAGGAAAAAGGATTCATTGGTAGCAACCAGCGGAAGGTTTAATTCATACGCGAACTCTAAAAAAGTCGGCTCGGTCAAGTCTTCGGATTTTAAACCATGGCGTTGCAGTTCTATATAAAGGCGATTTTCGTAGGCTTTTGCGAGTTCGGTAAGTATGTTTTTTGCCTCATATTTCTTGTCCGATTGAATGAGGCTGCCGATTAAGCCTTCCGCTCCACCGGTCAGCAAAATCAAGCCGCCGTTATTTTCGGTCAAGAATGATAAAGGAATGTTAGGAGTGGCTGGCGGTTCGGTTTTTAAATGCGCCTCGGAGCATATTTTTACAAGGTTCAGGTATCCTTGGTGATTTTGGGCAAAAAGGACTATCGGATAAGACTTTTCCGGTTCTTTATTGTTCATAAAAGCCAAGTTTTTGGGCTTTGGTAGAGAGATGTTTATCTGGCAACCCAAAAGCGGTTTTATACCGGCGTCCATGCAGTATTTGGAAAAAGCCATTGCGCCGAACATATTTTGCGTGTCGGTCATGCCCAGAGCAGGCATGCCTTCGGCAACACAGCGGTCTATCAGAGGGTGAGTTTTTTCCTCGGCTATGGTGCCGTCTTCTTTTATAATTTTTTCGGCTTTGGAAAGCCTTAACGCTCCTTCCAAAAGCGAGTATTCGGTGTGATTCCTAAGGTGGACAAAACTTGGCTCGGTGGTCATCAGAAAGCCTCGTCAAGGGGAATGATTTTGCCATCTCTTAGCGTGACGCGTCTATCCATTTTAGCGGCAAGATCCGGATTGTGGGTGGCGATGAGAGCGGAAAGTCCGGTTTGTCTTATGATGTTCAAAAGAAGATCAAAAACGACTTCGGCAGTCTGCGTGTCAAGATTGCCCGTGGGTTCATCGGCAAGCAAAAGGTGCGGACAATTCGCCAACGCTCTGGCTATGGCAACGCGCTGGCCTTCGCCGCCGGAAAGTTCCGCGGGACGATGCAAAATGCGTTCCTTTAAGCCCATAACATCAAGAAGCCAAGCGGCACGCGCTTTTGCTTTTTGCTTGTTTTCGCCGGCTATCATTTGCGGAATTACAACATTTTCAAGCGCGGAAAACTCGGGTAGCAGGTGGTGACTTTGATACACAAAACCGATGTATTTTTTGCGCATGTTAGTGCGCGCTTTATCGGGAAGTCCCGAGACATTATGACCACCTAAAAAGATGCTGCCGGAGTCGGGGTGCTCAAGCAATCCCGCTATGTTTAAAAGAGTTGATTTGCCCGCGCCCGAAGGACCAAGCAACGCTACGATTTCTCCTTTGTTAATGGAGAAGTTTGCGCCTTTTAAAATGTTCAATTCCTGCTTCCCCGAAAGGAAAGTTTTAGAGATGCCCCTAAGCTCCATTACCGGAGTGGGGACGCCGATTTTGGTGTGCACCAAAAAGGAACTTTTAAATGCGGGATTCGGTTTCCTTATGCCAAAAAGTTTTGGTGTGAGTTTTAGGGTTATTCCTTTGATGCCGACGATGATTTTATTCATAACGAAGCACCTCTATCGGATCGAGTTTCGCCGCGCGCCATGCAGGGTAAAGTGTGGCAAGAAAAGTCAGACAAAGCGCCATAAGAACTACGCAGATGACTTCGGTGGTGTCAACTTCGGCGGGAATGCGGGAAAGGAAGTATATCTCGGCGGAGAATAAGTCTGTGCCGACAAGGCTTTGCAAGAACTGGCGGACGCTTTCAATGTTAGCGCAAAACAGTAGCCCAAGTATCAAGCCTAGCAAGGTGCCGACAATGCCGACTGCGGCTCCGCTTAGGAAAAAAATGCGCATGATTGAGCTTCTTTCGGCGCCCATTGTGCGAAGAATGGCAATGTTTTTACTCTTATCTTTTACCAGCATAATCAGCCCCGAAATCATATTGAACGAGGCGACTACGATGATAAGGGTAAGGATTAAAAACATTACATTTCTTTCAACTTCAAGAGCGTTGAAAAAAGCAGTGTTGGATTGTTGCCAATTCCGAAGGTGATTTTGCTTGCCCGCAATGGCGGCGATTTTGTTTTTAGCCTTGTTAAGCATATCAGAATGTATCAAAAACACTTCTAAATTAGTGATGCCGTCACCAGTGTTGAAATATACTTTTGCGTCCTTTATCGGCATAAAAACAAAATTGGCGTCGTATTCAAACATACCTACGGAAAAAGCCGAGGCGATTTTATAGGACTTCATTCTGGGGACGGTGCCAAAGGCGGTTACCGTTCCTTCGGGAGAGATAAGAGTGATTTCGTCTCCGACACCAACGCCCATTTTGCGCAATAATTTATCGCCGACAATAACATTGTTGCCGCTTTCAAGTTTGGCAAGGGTGCTTGGCGAGAGGTTCTTTTTAATGAGGTTATTCGCGGGTAAAGCATCAAAGTCAATGCCCCTTACGATTGCGCCTTGCGAGGCTTTTGGCGAGGTTATCATTACCTGCCCTTCAATTATCGGGGTGGTGAAATAAACCTCGGGCAGGGCGGATATTTGCTTCGCAATGTCGCTGTAATTATCTAAAGTCGCAGAATAGTTGGCATAAACTCCGAGATGGCCGTTTAGACCCAGAACGCGTGAGATAAGTTCTTGGCGAAAACCGTTCATCACGCTCATCACAATGATTAAGGTGGCGACGCCAAGGCATATGCCCAAGAGAGAAAAACCCGCTATGACGGATACAAAACCCTCTTTGCGCTTGGCCCGCAAATAGCGAAAAGCCATCATCCTTTCAAATGCCGAAAACGCGGACATATATTCCCCTTAGCCAATTGTTGTCAGTTAGGCGAAGAATAGAAGATTTTTGCCTTAAGGGCAATAAAAGTTTATAAAAAACCTTTAGCAAAGTCCTTTATCAAAGTCTTACTAAATGGACATTGACTATGGGCTTTTTGCCGTATTCAAACTCCAATTTGCGACGGAGAGCGACTTTTACGGTATCTTTTATAGCTTCGTCATTGTTGCGGCGGCTTTTCTCTATATCTTCGACGGCAAGTTTTATTGCTTCGGAAAGCTGCTCTATATCATCGGCATCGTTTACTTTGTCGAATAAATCAAACGAAGAAACGATGGGATTGCCAACGACATGGAAGTGCTTGTCAATGACGACGGTAACAACGGCAGAACCACTTTCCATAATCTTTCTGCGCTTTTTAAAGATATCTTCGCCAATGGATAAAAGGCGTTTACCGTCAGCGACAAGTATGCCGGTTTCGGCAATTCCGAGGACCTTTGGGTCGTCTTTGTCAAGTTGAACAAGGTCGCCGTTCTTTATCACAAAAGTAAAGGGAACGCGGCAGTCCTTCGCCAGCTTTTCGTGTTCTAAAAGATGCGATAAATCGCCGTGCATCGGAACGGCAATTTGCGGGTTGATGATTTTGTAAAGTCGTTTCATGTCGGCTTTTGACGGGTGGCCCGATACATGCACCAACGCGTCTTTTTCCGTTATAACTTCAGCGCCCATTGCTAAAATGCGGTTTTGAAGTCGGCTGATTTGGTATTCATTGCCGGGAATGACACGCGATGAGAAAATCACAACATCGCCTTTGCGGATTTTAGGATAGTGCAAGCCTTGTCCCGTCAGTTGGTAAAGGGCAGAGCGCTGTTCTCCCTGAGAACCGGTGCAGACATATAAAACTTCGTTCGGGTTTAAGTCCTGGGCTTCTTCCTCCGATATGAATTCGGGAGTATTGTAAAGGTATCCCGAAGAACGCGCTGCTTCGTCCACTCTCCTTAACGAACGGCCGAGAAGGCATACTTTGCGATGGTTCTCCTCGGCGGCTTTGGCAATGCTTTCCAGCCTTGCAACATTTGAAGAAAAGCAAGTGATAAGGACATGCTCGTTGTAATGCGAGACAATTTCAGCGAGGCTTTCACGAACATCGCGTTCGGTGTAATTGGTCGCTTCGTTAAATACATTTGTCGAGTCGCATATCAGCGCCAGCACGCCTTTTTTCCCGATGCGCTTAAGACTTCCTATGTCATAACTCTCATCTAAAAGCGCATTCTCTTCAAACTTCCAATCGCCGGTGTGAAGAACCGTGCCCTTGTCGGTCGTAATGGCAAGAGCCGCGGGTTCGGGGATAGAGTGCGTCATTCCTATAACCTCAACGGTGAATGGATCAAGATTGAGAGTATCGCCTTTCCTTATGATGTGAAGGTCAACGCGCTTGGTCAAAGCCATCTCGTCCAGCTTGGTTTCAAGCATTGCTGCGGCAAACGGCGAGAGGTAAATCGGGCAATTCAGATAACGCCAAAGATAAGAAACTCCGCCAATGTGATCCTCATGCGCGTGGGTGATAATCAGCCCAACGATATCCTTTTTGTGCTTTTCAATAAAGCTGGGATCGGGCAAAAGCACTTCCACACCGGGCATTTCGTCGCCGGCAAAGCCAATGCCTAAATCAACAATCAGCCATTTGCCTTTGTATTGATAAAGGTAGAAGTTCATGCCGATTTCACCAATGCCGCCCAATGGCAAAAATACCAACTTGTCCTTGGGGACGGTAAGCCCCGCCGGGGCTACGGGTTCGGGTTTATTTTTTACTTTTTCTTTTTTAGCAGCGGGAGTGATTTCTTTGTTTTCCTGCTTGTTCGGGTTTTTATTTTTCTTATTCATGTTAATTCCAATTAGTTTTTTAATTTCAGTTAATTTTAAAAATAGATTTCTCCGCAAGAGATGATTTTATCGGGTTTTTCCTTGTTTTTTGTGGATAAAATCAAATTGCCTTTTGCGTCAAGACCCTTAAATACTCCAAAAAGGGTATCTTTGGCAAGAGTTACCTTTATGTCTTTGCCGATTCCTATAGCGTTTTTTTGCCAAAGAGTAATGATTTGTTGCAAAGGAAGGGTTAGATTGTTCGCCAAACGGTCCAGCAAAGAGGCTAAAAGTTCGTCCTTCGTTATCGTTATATTTTCGTTTTTTAGCGAAGTTGCGGCGTAGGAAAGCAAGCTTTCCTTAGGGAAAGAGGAGATGTTTATGCCTATGCCGATGATAAGGCGGCTCGGATCCGTGGCGGTTTCAAGCAGAATGCCGGATACTTTTTTGCCGCCGATGAGAATGTCGTTGGGCCATTTTATCTTTGCGTTCGCTTTCGCGGGAAGGGCTTCGCATAAAGACAAAGCGGCGGCTAAGCTATATATGCCAAGGTTCAAAAGGTCGGGATCGGTTATGACGACCGAGAAGTAAAGTCCGCCTTTTGGGCTTATCCATGTTTTCCCGCGGCGGCCTTTGCCCTTTGTTTGCTCGCCTGCGACAATTACCGAAAAATTATCGGTGTAATTTTTTGCCGTATCATTTGTGCTTTCCAAAGAGGTAAAATTGTAAATGGTGAAGTCGGTCATTTTTGAATAAGCGCCTCGCTTGCCATTTTGCAAATGTTTAGTAATTCATAAGAGAAGAAAGTCAGGAAAAGCGCGCTTAAAACGCATAAAATTGTGACCATGAATACGGAGGTGCAAGACTTTTCCGCTTCGTCGTTTTCGTTGCCGAGGAACATGCTCTCAACTATCTTTACGCAGTAGGCAACGGCAAAAACCGTGCCCAAAATTACAAACAGCGCCGGCAGGTAATGAGAGGATAATATCATTTCTTGCAGCAATAAATACTTGCTGAGGAAGGTGGAAAACGGCGGCACTCCGGCCAGACTTAAAATAAGAACGATGACAAGGAAGGTGCTTTTGGGAGCGATCGAGGCCATGCCTTTTACTTCACTTAAAAGCGAAAAGCGTCCGAGTGAGGCAAAAAGTCCGATGCCTATCGGGGCTTGCAAAATAAAGAAGAACAGCAATACGGTGTAGGTTCTTGGTGTTATGCCCATGCTAAAAAGTGATAGTGCCATGCCAAGGTTTACAAGACAAGCGTGAGCCAGGAACAGTTTGGCATTTTCGGCTTTTAGAGCCATAAGCGAGTTTAATGCCAAGGTGATGATTGCCACTATCAACAGCAGGGGTTCGTAAACGCTTTCCAGCTCTAAAAAGTTTTCGTAAAGAAGGCGGAATAAGACGAAAAGCAAAAGAAAAGACAGCACATTTGAAAAGAGTGCGGCGGTGGAGGAAGCGGTGTCTTTGTAAACGGCTCTTATCCAAGTTTGAAAAGGTGCCGCTCCCATTTTTATCAGCAAGCCGACGATTATAAACGCTCCGGCGAACAAGGGTGACACTTCAAAAAAAGTGAGAGCAATACCTATGCAAAGGCTAGCAAAACCCAAAGCGGCAGTCGCGAGAAACGGGCTTAAAGATATTTTTTCGGGCTCATTTGAGGCTTGCTTTTCCAGATATAAAAGTGCGTAAAGTGATAAGAAAATAATTTCTATGCCGAGCAGTAAAATCAAAAGATCTCCGAATGATACGGTGATACATATTCCGAGGGCGATAATACCGAATAAAATATCCTGTTTTCTATTGCTGTTTAAAAGCGCGCAGGCGGCGGTAAAAATTAAAAAGGTGACTTTTAAAATGCTGGTGTTTTCGTTGCTTATAAACAGCCCGTTAAACGCTGATTCGGGGCAACTGGTGTTTGCTAAAAAACAAAGTATGGCAGTGGTTAAAATCAGCGCAGGAGATGCTTTAAGAGCTCCTTTTTCTTCAGACCTAAACAGGTTAAGGATAAAGGTTGCGACAAGCCCCAGCCCCAGAAAACATTCGGGAAAAGCAACTATCAGATTCATAAAATGCCACCTATCATCAAGTTATCAAAAAAGCCTAAAAACCAGTCGGGGAAAAGTCCTAAACCAAAAGAAAAGCTAAGACATAAAATGATAAACAATCCCTCTTTAAGCGATATATCTTTGATGTCTAAAAACTTTTCGGGAGAGGCTCCTTGCATCATTTTTTGGTAGGCGTTTATAAGATAAATTGCGGTTAAAATCATGCTGAAAATCAGGAATAAAGATATAAATATCTCGTCTTTAAAGCTTTCATAAATCATCAAAAAGTATCCTATAAAGCCGCCGGTTAACGGGAAGGATACCACGGTAATGACGGTGATGAAAAATAAGCTTGAAAACAGAGGCATTGTTGTGAATAAGCCGTTTATTTCAAAGATGTGGAGGCTCGTGGTTCTCTCCCAAATTATATGGGCGCAAAGAAGCAAAGCCGTTACGATAAAAACAAGATTAAGGCTTAGATAAATTGCGCCTTCAATCGCTATGGTAGTGCTAAGGAATATGCCCATAAAAATTATGCAAATCGTGGCGCTTATAAAGCAACTTATCAGTTTAAGAAAATCTTTTTGCGTGAACGCCTTTAGCGAAAAGAATAAAAATAATAAGCTCGCAATAATGATTATCGGCGCGGCAAAAAGCGGCTTTACTTCATAAAAATAAGAAATAAAAGTTTTGGAAAAACCGTAAACGCCGGCTAATACGGGAAGTGTGGAAGTGGCGCATAATACTGCCGGAGAAGTTTCGGCTCTGGCATTGTTGTTAATCGCTAAAATCGGAAATAATGCGCCGATGATAAGATAGGAGAAAAGAAGCCCCGTGACCGATAAAATTTGCATCTCGGGATAGGAAAATACCGATATAAGAAACAAAGCTCCGGCGCATGTGTTTATTAGTAAAAGTTGATTGTTGTAGGGCTTATCTTTGCCTACTCCCCAAAGCTTTAAAAGTAAAAACAGAGGTATCGGGAAAGCGATAAAGAAAAATGTGAATAAGGAGATATCCGAAGCGACGAACATTCCCATTATCATGCTTTGTAACCATAAAAAGAAGATGTTGTATTCTTTGGTCATCCTTGTTTTGACATTCCAGTCAAGAATTATAATGAACAGGAAAAGCAGTGCCGCGGCGCTTAAAAATAAAAGCGAAAGCCCGTCAGCGCCAAGATAATAGTTGAAGCCGTCGAGCCATGAAAAAAGTTCACCGCCCCAAAACTCCGAAGTTTCTTTATCAAAGTAAAAAAGGGCTATGATGCATAAAATTACTTCCGAGGCGGCAATAATGGCGCGAATATCTTTACAATTTTTTGCGGTTCTGATTTCACCGCGTTTAACCAGGGCCGTAAAAGCTATGCCGATGAGCGGCACAAAAATCATTAAAAGCAGAAGGTGACTCATTTTAAATCTCCTTTAACAAAAAAGAAAAAAGCAAAAGTAAAAAGATGCCTATTGCCATTATAGCAAGATGTTTTTTGAGGCTATATTCAGGCGCGGCGTTTTGCGTTTTATCTTCCGAGAGGGAAAGAAAAAGTGCCGCGCGGGAGGTTATGCCTCCCGATAATTTGCTTACCTCATTCACAAGAGAGTTCCCGAGATTCTTTGTCAAAGAGGGTAAAAAGGCTTGATAAAAAGTGGCCGCGCCAAAGCCGCTGTAAATAAGAAAATATAGCCTCGGATATTTGCTTTCAATGACCTCTCTTAATGAAAAGTCACGCGAAAAACTAATGATAATATATGCCGTGGCGGATAGTGCTCCGACTATAAAAAAGTAAGATGTTTTTACGCCGAGGTCAAAAATGAAAAAGAATGTTGCGGCGATTGCGATTGTGCTTAATCCTATGACGCTTAGAACAACCTGTTTACTTTCGGGTTTAAGGCGCGCGATGATGGCATCAATCCCGAAGAGCTTGCCGGGGAAGGTGTAGGCTATCAGACGCAATAAACTTAAAGTTACAAGTGCGGCAATAACCGTTCCTACCAAAGTATAGGCCGGCGATGTTTCGCTTAAAATGTAGATGCAAGTAAGCAAAATTATAATGACGCTGCCGATGACTGCGTTTAGGTATGAGAACTTTAACACTTTGCCAAGGCCGCCGATGGCTCTTATATCGTGTTCTCCGGAAGCCGCTTGAATAACGCTTGCGTATGTCAGGAAAAGTAAAGATTTTGCCACTGCGTGCAGGGTTAAGATTATAAGCGCTAACGAGGTGTTGTTATTTGCCAAAGCCAGTAGCATCAGGCTTGTTGTAGCAATCGTTGAATAGCCCAGGACCTTCTTTATTTCAAATTGAACTAAAGCCGCGGTTGACGATGCAAGGGCGCTTATTATGGCGATGGTGCAAAGCCACGGCATCAAATCATGCATTATCAGCAGGGGCGCAAAGGTATTGAAAAGGATAAAGGTGCTTACGGGTATTACTAAACTGTTTATGAAAGCCGCTACGGGGCTTGGCGTTTCCATGGTTTCGGCAACCCATAGGCCAAAAGGAATCTGCCCGCCTTTAATTAAAATACTTATTAAAGCAATCCATGCGATAAGCGCCGGGTTTGATTCTTTTCCATATACAATGGTGCTTATTATGCCCGCAAGTATCATAAAATCGGCGCTTATGTTCATTGCCAAGGCGGTTAAGGACGCTTGATTTGAGCGGTAGCGTTGCAAATAAAAGTTTGAAGAAATATAAGAGAAAAGGCTGGTGAGCACAAAAGCTATAAAAAGTAAAATCGGGCTGTCTGCAACGCTTAAAAGCATAAGTGCAAAGATTGCCATAAGTAATTTTGCAAGTAAGTTATCGGTTTTTTGTTTGGTTTTAGAATAGGGCAGGCAAAAAATAATGATAAATAAAGATGTAATACAAATAATTCCAAGTAATACATAAGAAATAAAGTCAATTTTTACTGTCATACCCAGTGACAGGGAAGGCGTATTAAGGAATGAAAAAAGATTTATAACATGCGGGGAGTATGGCTCCAGTGGAAAGGAGGAAAAGAGAAAGAAGCAAGATGCAAGCATGAAAAACACGCCGATCGTCCACGGCACGAATCTTGCGTTAGGTTCGTTTTTTAAAAACAATAAAAGCGCACCAATAAGCGGCGATATTACTGCGTAAATGGTCATTTCTTGGTCCTTTTAATTTGAACTTTCCTTTATGTTATACTATTTTATTTGCAGATGTAACATCTATTTAGGATAGTAATTTTTTGTTAGCGTTATTCGTTCTTGTATCGTAGTATGACCGTGTTCGCGATTTTGAAGATGAAGGAGGCTTTTTAAGTGAATCAAAAAGAGCAGGAAGTTATTAAGTCCGAAAGGCAGCTTAGGGCGCAAAATCTTGGGTGCATAATCGAGCATTATCTTAAATACTACATCGGAAAGCAGGTGAAAGAGGCCACCAAAGAGGACCTGTTTGTCTCGCTTGCTCTCGCCGTTCGGGAAGTCGCGGCAGACGGTATGTTTAATACGGTGGCACTTCAAGAAACTCGCGATCCGAAACGGGTATATTATCTTTCGTTGGAATACTTAATCGGGAGAAGTTTGGAAAATAACCTGCACAATTTGGGGCTTTATGATTTACTTGATGAAATTGATATCGGAAATCAAATTCCCTTCTCCGAAGTGTTGGATGCCGAGTATGATCCTGCCCTCGGTAATGGCGGGCTTGGGCGTCTGGCGGCTTGCTTTATGGATTCTATGGCGACTTTAGGGTTGCCCGGTTATGGCTACGGCATTAACTATCAGTTCGGCCTTTTCAAACAATTAATTGAAAACGGGTGGCAAAAGGAAAAGGCGGATTCGTGGTTCAGCAGTTCTTCGCCTTGGCAGATTGAAAGGGCGGACAGAACTTGTGTCGTGCCCTTGTTCGGTCGTATTGAAACGGTGACGCAAAACGGTAAGCAAGTTTCGTATTGGGTTGACTATAAAGAAGTTCTGGGCGTGCCTTATGATATGCCGATTGTCGGATACGGCGGAAAAACGGTTAATTATTTGCGACTTTTTTCGGCGCGGACAAATGATGAGCTGGATATAAAAATCTTTAATGAAGGCGGATATATTAAAGCCGTAGAAAAAGAGCTTAAAACCGAAACAATATCAAAAGTTCTTTATCCCTCGGATGAAAGCGAGGCGGGAAAAGAGTTACGGCTTGTGCAGCAATA
>CACZRW010000002.1 GCA_902783675.1 uncultured Pseudomonadota bacterium
ATTACGGCTATCGCCGTGGTTGCTACGCAACCGGATTCCCAGCCTTCGGCTGAGAATGACGGGAAAAAGAAAGCTGAGAATAACGGGGAAATAATTAGAAATGAATAATTAGGAATTAGGAATGATTGCGTTTTTGCTTCCCGCAAAAACAACTTTTATCTTTTCATTCCTCATTTCTCATTCCTCATTCCTCATTTCTCATTCCTCATTTCTCATTCCTCATTTCTCATTCCTCATTTCTCATTCCTCATTAAACTCACCCTCACCCTGTAATCCCCAAACCTTTAAGCTCTTTACGAGCAGATTTATAGGAAGGGTAAAGTGCTTCTACTTCTTTCCAAAACGCCGCCGAATGGTTCATTTGCGCAAAGTGGCAAATCTCATGCACAATGACATAGTCGATTAACTCCCTGCGCACATAGCACAAGGAAAAGTTAAAGGACAAAGTCCCCGAAGTCGAACAACTGCCCCAACGCGAAGAATTACTGCGCACACTCACGCGCCCGACTTTGCCGCCCTTTGCCGTGCTTAAAGCCAAAGGGAAGGTCTTGGCGTACTCCGCAATCCGCACTTTGATATAGGATAAAAGTTCCTTTTCCATATATTCTCTTACTCGCCGCGAGATATGCTCCGGCGCGCCCGATACATAAATGACATTACCCTCGCGCCACACGCCGCGCCTTGCTTTCGGCATGTTGACAAAGGACACTTGCTCACCGAAAAAGTTAATGGTCGCCGTTCCCAAAGCCGCTTCGGGCTTCTTTAGAAGCCGTGCGGTTTTAATGAGCCAGCCCGTGTTATCCTCTAAAAACTGTCGTGCCGTCCTTTCAAACGCATACCAAGGCATGGTTACGATAAAGCTCTGCCTGTCGCGCGCCAGCTTTATGGATATGCGTTTTGCCCGTGCGCTACGCTTAAAATCAACGGGATATCCTTTGTAATTTTCGCTCATTTGCCGAAGATTTTTTCCTGTTTTTCTTTGCTCTCGGCGCATAAGGACGCCTTCCTTACCCGCCTTTTGAACCCTAGCAGAAATAAGTAAAAATATCTATTGCTTTTTAGGGGGAAAATGTAAAGATGAACAGGCTTGATTTTGTAGAAGATACACAAAAGACACAACAAAAGACATAAGGAGAAATTACATGGCAATCAAAGTAGCAATTAACGGTTTCGGCCGCATCGGTCGGCTTGTTCTTCGCGCTCTTTACGAGGAGAAAAGGAATGACATTGAAGTAGTGGCGATTAACGATCTTGGCTCTGCCGAGGCCAACGCCCACCTTTTGAAATACGACTCTGTCCACGGTCGCTTTAACGAAGACATAGCGGTGGATGGCGAAGGCAACCTTGTCGTAGGCGGCAAGAAGATTAAAGTTTTTGCCGAGCGTGATCCCAAGCTTCTTCCTTGGAAAGACCTTGGCATTGACATTTGTTTCGAATGTACCGGCATTTTTACCGCCAAGGAAAAAGCGGTTGTTCATTTAGAAGCGGGCGCAAAGCGCGTGCTTGTTTCCGCTCCTTCTGCGGGCGCTGACAAGACCATTGTTTACGGCGTCAACCACAACACTTTAACGGCGAATGATTTGGTCGTATCTAATGCTTCCTGCACGACGAACTGCCTTGCTCCCGTCGCTTATGTTTTGCAAAAGGAGTTCGGCATTGTCCACGGGCTTATGACCACAATTCACTCTTACACGGGCGACCAACGCTTGGTTGACACTTTGCACAAAGACCTGCACCGCGCGCGTGCTGCCGCTTTGTCGTCTATTCCGACATCTACGGGCGCTGCCAAGGCGGTCGGCGAAGTTCTGCCCGAGTTAAAGGGCAAGCTTGACGGCTTTGCCATCCGCGTCCCGACTCCGAATGTTTCCATTGTCGACTTAAAGGCGGTTTTGAAAAAAGATGTAACTGCCGAGGACATTAACGCCGCCATGGAAAAGTATGCAAAAGGCGAGTTAAAGGGCATTTTGGCAGTGAACAAAGAGCCTCTTGTTTCCATCGACTTTAACCATACTTCGGTAAGCTCGACTTTTGATCTTTCGCAAACCAAAGTCATTGACGGCAACTTCATTTCCATACTTGCCTGGTATGATAATGAATGGGGCTTCTCTTGCCGTATGGGCGACACAGCCGCCGCTATGGCCAAGTTCTTATAGGCTTAGGTGCGTGGCGGGCAGAAACTCTTGTCCGCCACAACTGTCACCGCCGGCATGTGAAAGTATGTGAACAAAGACAAAGGAAAGGATATTAAAATGGGTAACTTTAAGACGCTGAAAGACTATGATTTTAAAGGCAAGAGAGTGCTGGTTCGGGCCGACTTGAATGTCCCCGTAAAGGACGGCAAAGTAGCCGATACGACTCGTATTGACCGCTTTGCTCCCACCGCGAAAGAGATTGCCGCAAAGGGTGGCAAGGTTATTATAGTTTCTCACTTCGGCCGCCCCGAGGGGCAAAAGAATCCTGCCTTTTCGCTTAAAGTAGTTTATGACAACTTAAAAAAGGCGCTCGCTCCCGTCCCGCTTACTTTTGTTGATGATTGCATCGGGCCGAAGGTGGACGAGGCGGTGGCGAAGATGAAGGACGGCGAGGCGTTGCTTTTGGAAAATTTGCGCTTCTATCCCGAAGAGGAAAAGAACGATCCTTCCTTCGCCCTTGCGCTTACGAAGAACGCCGACATTTATGTTGATGACGCCTTCTCGACCGCCCACCGCGCGCACGCTTCCACGGACGGCGCGGCAAGACTACTGCCCAATGCGGCGGGCCACCTTATGGAAGAGGAATTAACAGCGCTGGATAAGGCGCTCGGCAATCCCGCTCGCCCCGTTGCCGCAATAGTCGGTGGCGCGAAAATATCTACCAAGTTGGACTTGCTCGGCAACCTTGTGGAAAAGGTGAATGTGCTGATTATCGGCGGCGGTATGGCGAACACTTTCCTTTACGCCAAAGGCACCGATGTAGGCACTTCGCTTTGCGAAAAAGACATGGCGCCGAACGCCAAAGCAATCATTGCCAAGGCCAAGGAAAAAGGTTGCGAAATCGTCCTTCCTTCGGACTTTGTCGTAGCTAAATCTTTGGAAGATGAACAGGGCGCAAAAGTGGTAAAAGTTATCCACGACGACGAAATGATTTTGGACATCGGACCGGAATCCGTTCAAGACATTATTGCCAAGCTCAAGACTTGCAAAACGCTTATTTGGAACGGACCCGTGGGCGCATTTGAAACTCCCGCCTTCGCCAAAGGAACTTTTGCCGTTGCCAAGGCTGTCGCCGACCTTACCAAAGAAGGAAAGCTTTTGTCGGTGGCCGGCGGCGGTGATACCGTCTCCGCGCTTAAAAAGGCCGGCGTAATCGGCGACATGTCCTATGTATCCACGGCAGGCGGTGCATTTTTGGAATGGATGGAAGGAAAGACCTTGCCGGGGGTTAAGGCATTAAGCTGAGCTCTGATTTTCTTCGCGAAGGAGTAAAGACGGACAAATCCTTTTCCCCCTAATACTCTTCGGCGAAATCGTCATCAAGGTAAGAGTGGCGCGCGGCAAGCTCATCTAACTCGCTTTGCTCGCCTTCTTCAAGCTCATCAAAAACCCCGTGCGCCTCGTCACAAAAATCTCGGTGATTTTGCGAGTTAAGCGCGGACGCGAGGTTAGCGATTTTTGTAATCATTTTATCAAATTGCACGGTCGCCTTTTTGCCTGCCTTGCACTTAAAATAACCCATAATCAAAGTGCCGTTTTCCCCCAGCGCTTTTTGGTATTTTAAAGCAAAATTATTATAGCGGTTTTTCGCCCCTTCGCATGCCAGTGCCGCCACCATCAGCTTGCTTTGCATAGAGCGCAAGATAATAGCTTTTTTAAGCGCTTCCTTAGCGCAAGAATCATCTGCCCGCTTACCGCTTTTAGCGGCCTTTGGCGAAGTGGTAAAAGGCGCTTTTTTCGTTACGGCCGAGGGGGCGGGCTTAGGCAAAACCTCCCCTTCGGGCGAGGCAAAATCCTTCCCTTCTTTTTCATCTTTTTCCACTTCAATCACGATGGTTTCTTTGCTGACGGCGATGGTATCCGGCGCAATCACCGCACCTTTCTCTACGGTAATAATTGCAATTTCTCTAAAGGGCTCGGGCGGTGTGAAAGTAATAACAAAAAAGGCGTCCAATCCCGCCAAAAATAAAAGCGCGAACGCAAGAATTATCACCCGCGGGCTTATGGCTTTAAGCTTTTTAAGTCGTTTACGCAAAGCCTTATTCTCCACCCAAAAATACCGTAATGCGCGCAAAGTTTTTACACTTATCACATACGCTGTGCCACCGGTTATAACGCGCTCCGCACGCCGAGCAGACGAAAGGTTTAAGCTCATCGATTTTCTCGCTGGCGAGCTCTTTAAAGCGCATGTCTTTGTCGGAATGAACAAGGGTATCGCCCTCGCATATTTCGCTCATAACTTTTGCGCCATACGCGGACGAAGGATAAAGCGCCAGATACTTATCCGCAAGCTCGCGCGCCGGTCCCCACAACGCCGCTTTGGCATAGGCGTCCGCCAACACGATATTGTTAAAGGCTTTATATTTTCCGCCCGCCACCGCGCGCGTAAGCGCCTTTATTTTATCATAAGGTTTTGCGTCCGAAAGCACCTCGTTCATGGCGTCATAAACCAAAGTTGAAGCGGACTTCTTCCACAGCTTTGCAAGCACGCGCATAGCCTTTTTCCGCTGCCCTTTTTGCGCCAGAACAAGCGCGCTTTGCACTCCCGCGGCGGCGTTATCGGGGCACATTTTTGCCGCCTCTAAAATCAGCTCCGCAGAGGCGTTCTCATCGCTGCCGCTTTTTGCGAGCCCCTTTTCAAGCATCGCCGAACTCGCCATCATTAAATAGGTTTTTTTATCCACTGCGCGACGCTTAAAAGCCTCTTTTGCCACCTTTAAAATCTCGTCCCATTTTTGGAATAAGGAAAGCAAATTAAGGTAAGGGTTAACCACCCATTTTGCCTTTGGATATTCGGCGAAAACTTGTTGGTAAAGCTCTAACAAAGCCGCAGTTTTTCCACTCTTTCCCGCATCGTCGATTTGATGTTTTAGGGCCAGTAATTTTGTTCCTTTTTCCGAAGCGAGATTTTCCAAAACTTCCGCTTTTTTAATTCCCGAAGTTATGTTTAAGAGCATCAGATTTTTAAGCTCCGGTTCATGAGAAAAAACCTTTGCCACGCGCCCCGCCAAGGCTTCGTATTTTTGGATATTTCCCTCGCCCACCGCGGTTAAATAATCAAGCATGATTTTATGCTTTTCTTTGCTTTCGCGCCTGTTCATAAATGCACGCACCGCATCACCGAAAGAGAAGGGAAGCATTACGATTTTAATCAGGACAAAAAGCAAAATAAGCACAAGCAGGAACACCGGTAAAGAAGTGCTTATTTGATAGTCAAGAAAAGTAATTTCCACCTCGCCCGGATTGCTTGCGAACCACCCGCACAAAAGCGCTAAAACCGCAGCGACGAACACATATAAAAGCACGCGTATCATGGTCTGTTTTCTCCCCTTTTTTTCTACTTGTTTTTACTTTCGTTTTCGCCGGCGATTTTTGTAATCGCAAGTTTTGTAAGCTCGTCGCAAAGTGCCTCAACCTGCAAAAGATTTTGCGCATTTTCGCACCACTTTTTGAACACTTCCTGCTTTGCCGAAGAAAGCTTTTTAAGCGCCGACTCGGCCGCATTTAAATCACCCGCAGAGCTTGCTTTTTCCGCCTGCACCAAAAGGGCGCTTTCGCCTTCACCCTCGCCATTTTCACCCACCTTGCGAACAACGACGAGCGTCTTTATTTTCGCCATGACGCCGTCCCAAAAATCACCCTTGTTTTCGCCTTCGGTTTTAAGCGCGGTTTTCACCAAAACAGGCAGTTCATTTTTAAGCTCGTTTTGGGTTTTTATCCCGTTTGCAAAAGGACGAATGGCCGCGATTTTGGAAAGCATTTCTTTGTCCCCTTCGCAAAGCCGCGAAAGCACATCAAGCTCAGCGGTAAAATCCTGCCCCGAAACGGCCGCATCTTTAAGCCGCATCGCCGCCACGACCAACGCCGCACCGAGTTGCCTTTCCTTAGCCGCCTCGGTTAGTTTTTCTTCCAAAACATCAACCCGTTTTTTAAGCTCTGTCAGCTCATTTTTGCTGTCGGGTTTAGAGGAAGAAATAGCAGCAGATTTAGCTTTGGGTTTATCCTCGGGTAAGGGGACGATTATTTCCTCTTCCTCTGTCACCTCTTCAACCTCTGCCGCATCATCGTTAGCCACCCTATCTTCGCTTGCCTTTGCAAACAGAATTGATTGCGGACGGGGAGAGGTCGCTACGGACTCGGGCTTAGAGGCGGGAGCAACTTTCGGCAAAGGCAAAGTCTTATCCTCGCCCTTAATTTTAGCTATAATTTCCCCGATATATTCGTCCGCGCTTTTATAAAAAGAGGGGTAATAAAATCCCACCGCAATTCCGAGAAGGATAACGGCAATCACCGTCCACCGCCACCACCCGAAGCCTTTTTTCTTGGGCTTTTCGGGCTTGTCTTCTTCAACTTTATTTTTCATTTTCTCCTCCGTTTGCAAGGCTGTTTTCTTTACATTTCTTCGCCGCAAGAGTATATACGCTATCAAACACAAAAGGAAGTATTTAAAAAATGCGCATTTTGGGAATTGAAAGCAGTTGCGATGAGACCGCCGCCGCCGTGCTGGACAGCGAAAAAGGCCTGCTGTCGTCGGTGGTGTGGACGCAAGCCGCCGAGCATAGACCCTTTGGCGGCGTCGTGCCGGAAATTGCCGCGCGCGCTCACTTGGAAAAAATAGATATTATCATCAAGGACGCTTTAGCAAAGGCGGACACGAAGTTTAGCGACCTTTCCGCCGTGGCAGCCGCCTGCGGCCCCGGTCTTATCGGCGGCGTGATTATCGGCGCGATGACGGGCAAAGCAATCGCAAGCGTTCTGGACATTCCTTTTATTGCCGTCAATCATTTGGAAGGCCACGCGCTTGCCGCTAAATTGGAAACGAGCGTGCCTTTCCCCTACCTGCTTTTGCTTACTTCGGGCGGACATTGCCAGCTTTTGGAAGTCCTTGGCATCGGCAGGTATAAGCTCCTTGGCAAGACCATAGACGACGCCGCTGGCGAAGCCTTTGACAAAGTGGCAAAGATGCTGGATCTAGGCTATCCCGGCGGTGGTGCTTTAGTGGAGAAAGCCGCACTTTCCGGCGATTCGCGCCACTTTAACTTTCCCCGCCCGCTTGCCAAAGAAAAGAACATGGACTTTTCGTTTTCGGGATTAAAGACGGCCGTTTTACACGCTATAAAAAGCCTGCCCGCGCCCTTAACCGCACAGGATAAAAGCGACATTTGCGCGTCTTTCCAAGCGGCGGTAATCGATGTCATGAGCATAAAAGTAGCGCGAGCGATAGACCGCTTTTCCGCCGACTTTAGCGACTCCGATAAAAGTAAAACGCTGGTCGTTGCGGGCGGCGTCGCCGCCAATAAGTCCCTTCGCCAAGCTCTGCAGGAGTTAGCCGAGCAAAGGGGCTTTTCCTTTGTCGCGCCTTCGCTCAAACTCTGCACGGATAACGGCGCTATGATAGCTTTGGCGGGGCTGGAAAGGCTAAAGTTAGGCCTTACGGATAGCCTTGCTTTCCGCCCTCGTCCCCGCTGGCCTCTTTACGAATAATCAAAAGCAAGTTATAAATACCCCCTAGCAAAAAAAGGAGAAAATACTATGCATAAGTTCGCAGTAATCGGTTCAGGCGCTTGGGGCACCGCCCTTGCAGTCATTCTTTCCGCCGGCGGCAACGAAGTCACCGTTTGGTCGCGCGAAAAGGAAGTTATGGAAGACATTTTGCACAACCACGAGAACTCGGTTTTCCTGCCGGGCATTAAGTTTACCCAGCATATCAACGCCACTTTAAGTCTTGAAGAAGCGGTAAAGGACGCCGAGGTTGTCGTCATGGTCGTTCCCGCGCAATTCATGCGCAGCATGTGCAAGCAACTTGCGCCGTATTTAAAGCCGTCTATTCCCGTCCTTATCTGCTCCAAAGGCATTGAACAGGATACCGGCGCGCTTATGAGCGAAGTGGTCGCAACCGAATTACCTTCAAATGAAATAGCGGTTTTGTCGGGTCCGACTTTTGCGGGCGAAACGGCGGCAGGAACTCCGACTTCGGTCACCATTGCCTGCAAGGATAGGGCGCTTGGCGAGGCGTTGGTTAATGCTTTCGGCACAAAGACCTTCCGCCCTTATTACTCCGATGATGTCATCGGCGCGCAAGTAGGCGGTGCGGTAAAGAATGTGCTGGCAATTGCCGCCGGCATAGTTGAAGGGAAGGCTTTAGGCGACAACACGCGTGCTGCACTAATCACCCGCGGACTTGCCGAGATTGTCCGCCTTGCCAAAGCCAAAGGCGCCACACCGTCCACGCTTATGGGAATGAGCGGCATCGGCGATTTACTTCTTACCGCGAACTCGCACCAATCGCGTAACTATACCGTAGGGGTAGAGCTCGGTAAGGGCAGGACTCTGCACGAGATTATGGAAGGCAAGCGCTCGGTTGCCGAGGGTGTTTTCACCGCTCGCGCCGTCACCAAGCTGGCGCATAACATCGGTGTTGAAATGCCCATTTGCGAAGCTGTGGATAAAGTTTTGAACGAGGGCGCGAATGTGGACGAGATGATATTATCCCTTCTTTCCCGCCCCTTCAAAGCCGAGTAGCTTTAAGTTTATCAACCAACCTTAACCCCTTAAACGGGGCAACGCCCCCTTTATGGATCCCCGAGCTGAGCCCTGCGGGCTCCCTCGAGGATGACGGGAAAATAATGAGGAATTAGTAATTAGGAATTAGGAATGATTGCGTTTTTGCTTCCCGCAAAAACAACTTTTATTTTTTTATTTCTCATTTCTCATTTCTCATTTCTCATTGGGCGAAGCCCTAACCCTTAACCCTATATATCAAGATTCGTCACGTTCAAAGCGTTTTGCTGGATAAACTCGCGGCGCGGCTCCACCACATCACCCATAAGCGTTGAGAATATTCCTTCTGCCTCGGAGAATTGCTCAACCTTTACCTGCAAAAGGCTGCGCGCATTAGGATCAAGCGTAGTTTCCCACAGCTGTTCAGGGTTCATTTCGCCAAGCCCTTTATAGCGGTTAATGGCAATGCCTTTTTTGCCCGCCGCCTGCACTGCCGCGGCAAAGTCCAAAGGCCCTTTAAGCTTCACTTGCGTATCTTTTGCCCTGAAGATAATGTCCTTGTCCTGATAGATTTCCGAAAGCTCCTCGGTGAGTTTGGCAAGCTTTTTTGCCTCGGGTGCAAGGAATACATAATCATCAATGACATAGCGCTCGGTAATGCCGCGCAAGGTGCGGGTAAATATCACACCGTTAGGAATAACCTCGGCCTTCCACCCGCGCTCATACTCGGGTTCAAGCGCATCAAGCCGCGCTGCGACTCGGTCCACTACGCGTCCCATTTCCGCCATATCAAACAAGTCAAAAGAAAATGCGCCATAGATTGCCATCTGCTCAATTATTTTCGGCGGTATTTTCTTTGCCAAAGCGGTGACGAGGTGCTGAATCTGGCGCGCTCTTTCCGCCCGCTCTTTCAAGTCCGCACCGGCAATTTGCACTCCGCCGGCTTCCAAAACGGCATCGGCGATTCCCGAGTTCAAAAGGTATTCTTCCATCTCGCGATCGTCTTTAAGGTAGATTTCGGAGTTACCTTTTTTCGCACGATAAAGAGGAGGTTGAGCGATATACACAAAACCGTTTTCAATCAGTCCCGGCATTTGCCTGAAGAAGAAGGTAAGCAGTAAAGTACGAATATGCGCACCGTCAACATCGGCATCGGTCATGATGATGATTTTGTGATAGCGGCACTTGGAAGCATCAAAATCATCGCGCCCGATTCCCGTGCCCAGAGCAGTGATAAGCGTGCCTATCTCGGCCGAGTTAAGCATTTTATCAAACCTTGCCCGCTCAACATTAAGGATTTTGCCGCGAAGAGGCAGGATAGCTTGATTATAGCGGTGCCGCCCCTGCTTTGCCGAACCGCCCGCGGACTCACCCTCGACAAGGAAAAGTTCGGAAAGGGCAGGGTCTTTTTCCTGACAATCGGCGAGCTTTCCGGGCAAAGAAGAAATATCCAAAACACCCTTGCGTCTGGTAAGCTCCCGCGCCCGCCTTGCCGCTTCGCGCGCCGCCGCCGCTTCCACGACCTTCATGATGATTTTGCGAGCCTCGGCAGGGTTTTCCTCCAACCACTGCGACAGCTTGTCCGCTACGATATTTTCCACCACGGGCCGCACTTCGGACGATACCAGCTTGTCCTTTGTCTGCGACGAGAACTTGGGGTCAGGCACCTTTACCGACAATACGCATGTAAGCCCTTCGCGCATATCCTCGCCCGACAGCTCAACCTTTTCCTTTTTGGAAATGCCGCTTTCGGTCGCGTAGTTGTTAATCGTGCGCGTAAGAGCCGCTTTAAGCCCCGCCAAGTGCGTTCCTCCGTCCCTTTGCGGAATATTATTGGTAAAGCACAAAATGTTTTCGTGATAGCCGTCCGTCCAGTCCAAAGCCACCGATACGAAAGTGCCGTTTTTCTCGCCGTTAATGGCGATGGGCTGCTCGTGCAAAGGGGTCTTTGCCTTGTCCAGGAACTTGGCGAACTCAACGATTCCGCCTTCATAATGGAACACGATTTCCTTAGGCTCTGCCTCGCGGTTATCAATCAGCACCAACCGCACGCCGGAGTTAAGGAAAGCCAGCTCGCGCAGGCGGTGCTCCAAAGTATCAAAGTCAAACACGATGTTGGTAAAAGTTTCCGCCGACGGCATAAAAGTGACCTCGGTGCCGGTTTTGTGCAGCTCGCAATCTCCGACTTGCTTTAAGGGCGCAACGGCGTTGCCGTTTCTGAATTGCATATAATACTCGTGCCCGCCGCGCCAAATGCGAAGGTCCAAGAACTCGGACAAGGCATTCACCACCGACACGCCGACTCCGTGCAATCCGCCGGATATCTTATACGAGTTCTGGTCGAACTTTCCGCCCGCGTGCAAGTGCGTCATAATTACTTCGGCGGCAGAGACTCCTTCGGTAGCGTGCATATCCACGGGAATACCGCGCCCGTTATCGCGCACCGTCACTGAGCCGTCGGCGTTAAGTATCACCTCGGCTTTAGTGCAGTATCCCGCCAGCGACTCGTCGATAGAGTTATCCAAAACCTCATACACCATGTGATGAAGCCCCGATCCGTCGTCCGTATCGCCGATATACATACCGGGGCGCTTACGCACGGCGTCAAGACCTTTAAGGACTTTAATAGAGCTGGCATTATATTCGTCATTATCATCGAACTTTTGCACCATCTCCTGCTCTTGTTCCTTCTCGGGTTGTTCATTTATTACTTCGTTTACTTCATCACTCATTTTTCTTCCTTTTAAAGTTATGCTACCGCAGAGGAAATCTCCGCATTGTCAATATTAAAAAACTGTGCTTTCCCGTCCATTGAGGCAAAGGCGGTGCTGTCC
This sequence comes from uncultured Pseudomonadota bacterium, assembly GCA_902783675.1. GTDB lineage: Bacteria > Pseudomonadota > Alphaproteobacteria > CACZRW01 > CACZRW01 > CACZRW01. The sequence continues at coordinate 11,528 of CACZRW010000002.1, forward strand.
GTCCCCGTAAACCAGCTTTGCCCTTTAAGGGAAAGTAAAATCTCAAACAAGGCTTCGCGCCGTGCCTTATCCAAATGCGCCGCTGCCTCATCAAACAACATCAAAGGCGCGGCATCTTCACGCTCGCTTGCCATTGCTCTTGCATGCGCGATTACGATTGCTATCAGCAAGGCCTTTTGCTGCCCCGTAGAGCAAAGCGCCGCTTCCATACCGTTTTCATGATGCACGACAAGGTCCGTGTTATGCGCTCCCGCGACCGTTCCGCCGTCCGCATAAACAAAGCGCGACGCCATAAGTTTTTCCTTAAAGGCATCTTCAACGGCCAAAGCGGGCATTGCCAAAAGCTTATTTTCCAAAAAGCCGTCCAAGGCAATATCCGCTTTTGGGAAACCGCCCCACGACTCGTGCAAATAAGGTCCCAGGCGATTAAGCAAATCATTGCGAGCGGCGGCAATCGCCACGCCATACTCTGCCATGGTATTTTCAAGCGAGGCCAGCCACGCCGTATCCCTGCAACCTTCGCGCAAGAGCTTCCCCCACTGCTTATAGGCATTGGCATAGGCGTTCGTCCGTCCCGTATGCGCAGGGTCATAGGCCTGCACCAAGCGGTCAAGGAATCTGCGCCTTGGAGCCAGTTCTCCACCGAAAAGCCTATCCATGGCGGGCGTAACCCACACGGCGGAAAAGACTTCGGCAAGCTCGTTTTGCGAAGAGCTTTCGCCATTGATAAGCACCGCCCGCCTTGTTCCGGTTTCACCCAAAGCATTAGGCTCGCACCCCGTGCCGATGGTAATGTCGCCCATATCACCGGCGGTTTTAACCTCTGCCCACACGGCCCACTTCAAAGGCATACTGGTGATTTTCTCGTCCATAAAGGAACTGTGCCGCGCCACATCGGCGAAGCGCGCGTGCCGAAGCCCTTTGCCCGGTGCCAGAAAAGATATAGCCTCCAGCACATTGGTCTTGCCCGCGCCGTTCGCACCGAAAAGCACCACGGGCGCCTCGGGATCAAGGTCCATATTTGCCATGGCATAGCAACGAAAGTTCGTAAGCTTTAACTTGCGAACTCCCGCTTTTTTACTTCTGCTGTTTTGCTCTGTCTTTTCCATTGCTTCAAGTCGCATAAGTAACGGCAAGTAATCGGCTAACCTACACCCTCATCGGCATAATGACATAGGTTACGGCATCGTCGCTCATATCGGTAACGATTACGGGAGAAGATGCGTCCAGCATGGAGAGCTTTACCTTTGCTCCCTTCGTCTGTCCCAAAATGTCCAAGAGATAGCGGAAGTTAAAACCTATCTCGATAGTCTCGCCTTCGTATTCGGCCTCAACATCGGTCTCCGCGCTGCCTTCATCTGCCGAGGACGCCGTCACGGCCACTTTATTCTTGGCGATTTTAAGCTTCACGCCTTTGGACTTTTCGCAAATCACGGCGACGCAATCAACGGCCCCCGCCAAAGCGTCCGAGTCCACCTCGGCGAACTTATCGTTACCGGTAGGAATGACCCGCTCATAGTCGGGATAAGTGCCGTCAATCAGCTTTGAAGTAAGTATCAAATCGGCAATCTCAAAGCGGATTTTGTTAGGGTTGATAGAGATTTTCACATCTTCCAACAGCTCGGCAACCAGCTTTTGCACCTCGCCCACGGTCTTTTTCGGAACGATGATGCCGGCCATGCCTTTAGCTCCTTCAGGCAGAGACACTTCTGCGGTGGCAAGACGATGTCCGTCCGTTGCGGCGGCTTTTAAAACCGCATCCTTGCCTTCGCCTTTCTCGTGCATATAAATGCCGTTAAGGTAATAGCGTGTTTCCTCTTGGCTTACGGCAAACAGCGTGCGGTCAAACAAGCTGGAAAGCTCGGCCGCCGTAAGCGTAAAGTTAATAGGCATACTGCCTTCGGAGATAGAGGGGAACTCGTCGCCGGGTAAAGTAGCAAGTTGGAACTTTGTCCGCCCCGAAGATATTTTAAGCTGCGAAGTTTTCGCATCCAAAGCTATTTCCACTTCGGCCCCTTCGGGCAGTTTGCGAGCAATTTCCAAAAGTTTATGCGCCGAGGCGGTAACCGATCCGCCGTCTTCCACCTTGGCGGCGGCGGACTCGATAACCTCTAAATCCATATCCGTTGCTTTAATGGTTACGCGCTCGCCTTCCAAGTCCTTCACCACATCGATTTTTATATTGGAAAGGATAGGAATCGTTTGCCGTTTTTCCACAACATTTTGCACATGGGTAAGTAGCTTTAAAAGGGTGCTTCTTTCTATCGTAAACTTCATCATTTTTCTCTTTTCTAAATCTAGTAAAAACCGCAGAAAACCAAGGGCTTCCCGAAACTCTGCTCAGTATAGCAAAGCGAACCCAAAAAACAAGGTATTTTTTATGGGGAAAAGGGCTTTTAAAAGGCACGAAAAAAGTGTTTTTCTACTTCTCTTTTTTCTTAAACTCAAAAAGCGAATCATCGACCGCGACATTATACTTCGGCTCGACCAACATGATGCGCGTGCGGTTGTTTTTTGCGTCCTTTAGCGTCCAGCCTTTAAGCTCGCCGCTTTTCTTATCAAACACCAACGAAATGCGCCCCGCCAAAGGGTCTTTTTTCATTGCCAAAGTGATATAGACCTCGCTTCCTTCGTCCCAGTAATCAAGCATATCCAAACGCTCGTCGGCAAAGGAGAAGTCCTGCGATAAAACCAAAAAGGCGGGAGAGTCTTCAAGCCCTATATAAGACACTTGGTCAAGGCTCGGTTCATAAAAAATAATGTTATAGCCGTCCGCCATTAAAACCGTATCGGAGTTTTCATAATTAAGCAGCATTTTATTAGGCTTCGAGACCAGCAAAGACCCGAAAACATCATCACCGCGATTAGTTGTTTGCACGATTTTCGCCTGCATGGTTTTGACGGAATTGATGCTTTTTTCCAGCTTGGCAAGCGTGCGCTCTTTTTTGGTAAGAGGCACTGCTTCCGCGTCGGCGTTTGTCGGTAAACTCACCGCCACACCCAGTCCTAAAATCACCATTGCCGCCAGTATTTTTCTCAAAACTCAACCGCCTTTTTACTTGCTTAACTTATCAAGACTTCGCGCTTACCGGAAGAACTGGCGGTAGATACGATTCCTTCGCGCTCCATGCGCTCGACAATATCCGCCGCACGGTTGTAACCGATACCGAGCCGCCTTTGCAAATAGCTGATAGAGACTTTTTGCTCCGAGCGAACAATCTCAACCGCCTCGGCGTAAATATCGCCTTTTGCTCCGTCCTCGCCGCCACCCGCAAGCCCCATATCCATGCCGTCGTCATCGTCCTCAATAACGGCGTCCAGATACTCGGGCTCGCCTTGAGTTTTAAGGAACTTTACGACATCTTCCACTTCGGCATCGGACACGAAAGGACCATGCACACGCACGGGCTTCTGTCCCGCTTCCATGTAAAGCATATCACCGCGCCCCAGAAGCGTCTCGGCTCCCTGTTCATTAAGGATGGTACGCGAATCAATCTTGGAAGTAACCTGAAAACTGATACGCGTGGGAAAGTTCGCCTTGATAGTGCCGGTAATCACATCGACCGAGGGTCGCTGCGTCGCCATAATCAAATGGATACCGGCGGCACGCGCCATTTGCGCCAAGCGCTGGATAGCAGCTTCAACCTCTTTACCCGCAACCAGCATTAAATCCGCCATTTCATCAACTATCACCACGATATGCGAAAAAGGCTTTAAATCCAGCGGCTGCTCTTGCATTAAAGGCTGCCCGTTTTCATCAAACCCGACCTGCACCGTGCGACTTGGCGTTTTGCCCGACGCGGCAATCTCTGCCAGCTTTTCATTGTATTTAGCGATGTTGCGGACGGCGACCAAACTCATTGCGCGATACCTGTCTTCCATTTCCTTAACCGCCCATTTAAGCGCGACCACCGCTTTTTTCGGCTCGGTCACGACGGGCGTGAGCAGGTGCGGGATGTCGTTATAGACCGACAATTCCAGCATCTTGGGATCGACCATAATCATGCGGCATTCGGCGGGCGTAAAGCGGTAAAGCAGCGACAGTATCATAGTGTTAACCGCCACCGACTTACCCGAGCCGGTAGTCCCCGCGACCAGCAAGTGCGGCATCTTCACCAAGTCGGCAAACACGGCCTTCCCGCCGATATTCTTCCCGAGCGCCAAGGGCAAAGTAAGCTCGCTGTTTTGGAACTTGTCATCTTCCAAAAGCTCGCGCAAAAAGACCGTTTCGCGCTTTTCATTAGGCAGCTCAATCCCCAGCACCGACCGCCCCGGCACCACGGCAATCCTGACCGACTTCGCACACATGGACCGCGCAATCTCGTCGGCAAGGCTGATAACGCGCGTGCTTCTGACGCCGAAAGCGGGATTAAATTCGTATAGAGTAACCACGGGACCGGGCAGGATATTAACCACTTCGCCCTCGACTCCGTATTCACGAAAAGCCTCTTCCAGCCGATGCGCGCTTTGCGCCAGAGCTTCTTTAGAGAACTTTTGCCCGCCGGCGGGAACGGGTGCCAAGAAGTCCAAACGCGGCAACTTAAACCCTTTGTCATTCTTGCGTAAAGGCTTTGCGGCGGAAGTTTTAAGCGTAGTCGCCGTAGCTGCTTTCGGCTCGGCAGGAGCTTTTGCCTGCGGCAACTTTATCTTGATTTTAGGCGCGGCCACCGGCGGCTCGTTTCCTTTGGCTCTGAAGTGATTGCGCACCGCATACCACAGGTTAATTCCTGCCTGCACTCCGCGCAGGATAATTCCGAACACTTCGCGCAGGATAGCCGTCCAGCGTATGGCAAACGCAAAGGCCATTAACCACAGCGACACCAGCACCATAAAGAACGAAAGTGCCATGCGCAGAAGATTCGCACTCATTCCGAAGTCCAGCGCGTCTAAAAATCTGAACACCACGCCGAACAGCACAAAGCCGAGCACTCCGCCCCAACCGGCGATTACCGGCCACGACGGCGCAATCTCAAATCCAGCAAATCCCGCAGCAAAGAACAGAACCGCAAAAATCGCCGTTAATATCCGCGCCACGACGAAACGAGGATGTATCCGCAGCGTGAGCCACGAGCCCCACAAAACCATGGCTATGGGGATAAGTATGGCGGCCAGTCCCAAGCCTTGCCACAACGCATCGGCAATACTTGCGCCGACAAGCCCCAAAGCATTGGAAAACACGCCGCCGCCCGCGGTATTTAGCGAAGTGTCCAAGGGATAATAGGAAAAAAGCGCCGTTATGCCCAAAAGCCCCAGCAAAGTCAAAACAAAGCCGAAAGCCACCGCGCACACCGCTTTTAACGCGCCCGAAATATCGGCGGAAAGCAACGAAGCTTTTTTCTTTTTGCGTGCCATTTTTTATCCCTTAAACCAAACCCGAGGCACCAAGAGCGCTTGCTCTGACCTACTTTACCGCTTCAACCACGCTGTCGGTAATATCCACGCCGCCGGCTAAAAGCATGGCTTTGGGAACGGCGTAGGTAAAGCCCAATTCCTTGGCTTTTGCCTTAATTATATTAGAAATCTTGTTGTCAATGCTGACCAGCGCTTCGGCATATTCCTTATCCATAGCGCCTTTGCGAAGGTTAAGCTCGGCGTTATACTTTGCCTCAAGCTCCGCCTTTTTCTTGGCGTTCTTTTGCGCCTCAACTTCCTTCAAAGCGGCGCTGACAAAGTCCTTCAGCTCGGCGAGCTTGCCTTGCTGATATTCCTTTAACTCCTTCAAATCCTTTGACGCGGCAATGACTTTGTTCACATCAACATAAGCAATCTCCGGCGCGGTATTTATAACTTTAAACTGCGCGTTCAAAAGCACCAAACCGAAACCGAGCAACGCCGCAACCACTATGACCAACGAAGTTTTTTTGATATCCATAATTCTCTCTCCTTTATTTGAATACAGGCGGGGATTATGGGGGAAAAAATCATTTTTGGCAAGGCGCTTTGCATAGCCTTTTGTTCGCTTGCAAAAAAACAGACGAGGGGCTACTATTTTAAAAAACCACCTTAGCCAGGGAAGGAGGGGGCTCATGCAAACGAAAACTTTAAGCAACGGCGTTCAGATTCCGGTTATTGGCTTAGGGGTTTTTCAAACACCTCCGAAAGATACGGTAAACGCGGTTAACTGGGCGCTGGATTGCGGCTATCGCCATATAGACACCGCCGCCGCTTACGGCAACGAGAAAGAAGTCGCCGAGGGCATATCGCGAAGCGGCTTTGACAGGGAAGATGTCTTTATCACCACCAAGCTTTGGAACGACGACATGCGCGCCGGCCTTGTCCGCGAGGCCATCGCCACCAGCCTTAAAAACCTTGGCACCGACTACATAGACCTATACCTTATCCACTGGCCGGTAGCAGGTAAGTTCGTGGATAGTTGGAAGGTTATGGAAGAATACTATAACAAGGGCGTGTTTAAGGCCATCGGCGTCAGCAATTTTCACGAGCGGCACTTGGACGAGCTGATTAGGGCAAGCGAAATTATGCCCATGGTTAACCAGATAGAGCTTCATCCCTTTTTAACCCAAGAGAATCTGGTGCGCTATAATACCGAATTGGGCATCGCCACGGAATGCTGGGGACCGTTGGCGCGCGGCAAGGTTATGGGCGACGAAACCCTTGCCCGCCTTGCACATAAATACGGCAAGACCATTCCCGAGATAGTCCTAAGGTGGGAGTTCCAGCGCGGGCTTATCACCATTCCCAAGTCGGCACACAAAGAGCGCATTATCGACAATATCCGCATCTTTAACTTTATTCTTTCGGACGCGGACATGGCGAGCATTTCCGCCCTTAATCGCAACGAGCGCGCCGAGCCGAGATGGAATCCGGACACCTTTAATTTTTAGCCGTTTTTTTGCCGCCGCTTCCCGCAGTTTTTTCGCCTTTGCCGCAGGGTAAACTTTTTTGATGATTTTTTTGTTTTTTTGTGTTATAGTGCCCCCGCTTTTGCAGGCTTTTGATTAAAAGGAGGTTTGCACTATGGAAATAAAAAATTGGTTTAAGACTTCACCCGTATCGGCAAGCTCCGCAGCGAATGTGTCTCTTTACCGCAGTATAGATGTTAATTCCATGGTCCCGAATGGCACACTCGAATCCATTGACATCGCCAAAGTGGTAAAAGGTAATTACTTTACCGCCGCGGGCTATCCGCTGAATCCGAAGCGAGAGTCCTTTGCGCTGTCCTCTTCGGACGGCAGAATGAAGGTCAGGTATTTTTTCAACTTTGACCCCATTCAAAAAAGGAGCGAAAGCTCGGCAAGCTTTATGATGGGCGGACGCCCCGTGATGGTGAAGATTGACGCGCAGGAATACCACAGAGCAAAGCAGATTTTTGAAGCCGGTATTGAAAAAATGCGCGCTTCTTTAAGCGAAGAAGATTAGGAAGTTATATTTTATTTATCGTTGTTCGCAATCAGTGCGCCAGCAAAGTATCCAGAAATTCAAAAATCTCGCGGTTGCTGGTAAAGTCCTTGCCCTGATAGCCGTCTGCCGTGACTAAATGCCCTTCTCTGAAGCCGGTCTTTAGCACGCTCAAGTCGTTGGCGATGATATAGTCCATTTTATTCTTTCGGCACAATTCGGTTGCGGCGTCAAACAGCTCTTTTTGGCTTACTTTGCTAAGTAGCTTAAAGCCGACAAGAATCGCCTCGGGGAACCATTTCCTAAGCTCGGCAATTATCTTCGGGGTAAGTCCCAGCTTAATGGTAAGGTTTTCCTCTACGCTGGAAATCTTGGTGTTGCTAAGGATTTTCTTTTGCGGATTCGTCATTATCTTAAGCACATCAGCGTTGTTTTTTATCTTACCTTCCTTTACCGCCGCGGCAATCTCGTCCGCCATATCCTCAAGCGTAAAGGAAAACTCGGAATAATAATCCGCGACCGCCGCCGAGTGAATCACCATGTTATACCCGCCGCCTTGCTCGTGTTCCAAGGCCGCCCGCATTTCGGCAGTCGTCTCTACGGGAATGTGCCTGACATTGTTAAAGATGTGCCCTTGGTGCAAAAGCGCCGAGCCCACGACCGTCACATCGGCAAAGGCAGAAAACCTGCTTGCCAGCTCAATAGCGGTCTTCCCCGTCGCCATATTTGTGATTTTCATCACATCATCGATATATTCGTTGGTAGGACCGCCGGTTATAAGAACTTTTGTCATTTTCTGCCCTTTCGTTGTGCTAGACATTAAATAGGAAATGAGCGACATCTCCGTCTTTCATTACATAATTCTTTCCTTCCGAACGCAGCTTTCCCGCTTCCCGCGCGCGCGCTTCGCCCCTCAAGGTTATGTAGTCATTATAAGCGACAATCTCGGCTCTGATAAAGCCTTTTTCAAAGTCACTGTGAATAGCTCCCGCCGCCTCGGGCGCCGTTGCTCCTTTTTTAATCGTCCACGCCCGCGATTCCTTCGGTCCGGAAGTGAAAAAGGTGTGCAGACCCAAAAGGTCATATCCCGCCCGTATCACGCGCGCAAGCCCCGTCTCTTCCAGCCCCAAAGCCGCTAAAAACTCCGCCTGCTCCGCACCGGTAAGTTGCGCCACTTCTGCCTCAATTGCTGCAGATGTAATTACATTGTAATTACCTTCCTCTGCGGCTTTTTTAGCTACCGCCGCCGAAAAAGCGTTGCCTTCCTTGGCACTCGCCTCATCGACATTGGAAACATATAGAACCGGTTTTGCCGTAAGCAAAAACAGGCTTTTATAGATTTTCATACGATCGATGTCGGATTCTTCAGGTTTTGCCTTGCGTGCGGGCCGCCCCATTTTTAAGCAATCCAAAATCGGCTCCATAACCGAGACGATAAGCTTACTTTCCTTATCCCCCACGGACGCTTTTTTGGCAATGGCACTGTAGCGCTTTTCAAGGGATTCCAAATCGGCAAGCATAAGCTCGGTATCCACCGTTTCCGCATCGCGAATGGGATCAACATCGCCCTCAACATGCGTCACATTGTCATCTTTAAAGCAGCGCAGAACATGGATAATAGCGTCCACCTCGCGGATATTGCCAAGGAATTGGTTGCCCAGCCCCTCGCCCTTGCTTGCTCCGCGCACCAAGCCGGCTATATCCACGAACTCAAGCTGTGCCGGCACGATTTTGGCGGCATTGTCGATTTTCCCTAATATATCCAGCCGCTCATCGGGCACATTAACCACGCCGATATTAGGCTCGATGGTGCAAAAAGGATAATTGACCGCCTCAGCCGCCATCGTCGCCGTCAGCGCGTTGAAAAGAGTGGATTTTCCGACATTAGGAAGTCCGACTATTCCGCAATTAAATCCCATTTTTCTTTCCTTATTTTGGTATGAAATCAGTTTGTATTATGCACAAGGGCATTCTAGGCATTCGCTCTTAAAAGAGCAAGCTTCGTCGTAAAGGCATTAGTGTTAGCCTCGCCGCCTTCAAGCATCGCTGCGAACGCCTCTGCCACATCGCCAAGGATAAAGGGCAGCTCCTCTGCCTGTTCTTTGGAAAACTTGCTTGTGACATAGGAGATTACTTCCTGCCCGTTTTTCGGGTGGTCGATACCAAGGCGAATCCGCACATATCCTTGCCCGATGGCGGCATCAATGCTTTTAAGTCCGTTATGTCCCGCGTTCGAGCCTCCGCGCTTTGCCTTCACCTGTCCGAAGGTCAAGTCCAAGTCGTCATGCACGACAATGACATTATCCGGGGGGATTTTGTAAAAGCTAACTGCCTCGCCCACCGCTTTGCCGGACAAGTTCATAAAGGTCAAAGGCTTTAAAAGATAAACTTTTTCGCCGGCGATTCGCCCCTCTGCCCACAAGCCGTTAAACTTAGGCGCAAAAGAGGAAAAGCCATAACTTTCGGCAATCGTATCCGCTGCCATAAAGCCAAAATTGTGGCGGGTCGCAGCATACTCCGCACCGGGATTGCCCAAACCCGCCACCAGAAACATTTGGCTCACCTATTCCTTAGCGCCTTCGCCGGCACCGGCAGCGGCTTTATCACCGGCAGCAGCGGCAGCAGCATCAGCGGCAGCAGCCTCGGCCTCGGGTGTAACCTCGGGCTCTTCGGCTTTAGGTTCGTGGATGGTGATAATAGTAACTTCACCTTCTTCTTCGGGTTTAACACCTTCGGGAAGTTTAAGCATGGAAAGGTGGATAGCATCGCCGATATCAAGGGCGCTTACATCAACTTCAATATGCTCGGGAATAGCGTCAGGCTTACACATAACCGCCAATTCACGGATATTAATGTTGGCAACACCGCCTTTTTTAATACCGACGCAGTTATCTTCGCCCACGAACAGGAACGGCACTTCAACGCGGATAGCAACATTCTTATCGACGCGCAAGAAGTCAAGGTGGGTAGGTCTGTTTAGGATAAGGTCGCGTTGGATATCGTGGCAAATCACGCTATGCGCATCGCCGCCTTCAATTTCCAGCTCATAAACGCGAGTCCTAAAGCCGGGCTTGCGCAGTTCGTTTGCCAAATCGACAGCATCAACCGAGAACATCACGGGAGCTTTCTTTCCGCCGTAGATTACGCCGGGGACTCTTCCCTCGCGACGTTCTGCACGAGCTGCCCCTTTGCCTGCCTTCGTGCGCAGTTTTGCTTTTAAAACATTTTCTTTTTTAGTCATTTTAAATCCTTTGTTAGATATTTAGATTAATTTATGGTAATGCGCCAGCCTCCAAGGGTGTCCGTCACATACCGCTTTTCCTGCTTTATAAAAGCTTTACAAAGCAAGAGCGGGATTCATACGCCAATCCCGCCCAAAAAGCAAGCAAAAAATCAAAGAGTTATTTGCCTTAGCCTACTCTTTTCCGAAGCACTTGTTTATGGCGGTGACTAAAGGTTCGGCGGCAGAGACATAGCGGATTTTGCTCGAAACGGGACCTTTGGGGCAAATGCTGTCCGTCACTACGACTTCTTTTAAAGGCGAAGAGTCAATGCGTTCGCCCGCTTTGCCCGAAAAGACGCCATGGCTGGCATAGGCTCTTACCGACTTTGCCCCGCGCTCCATAAGCGCCGCCGCCGCGTTGCAAAGCGTCCCCGCTGAATCAATCATATCATCAAGCAAGACGCAATCTCTGCCTTCAAAATCACCGATGACATTCATCACCATAGACTCGCCGGGTCTCGGGCGTTTCTTGTCCACCACGGCATAGCCCGCGCCCAAAAGCTCGGCCGCAAACCGCGCCTTTTTCAAAGCTCCGAAATCAGGCGACACAATCACCACATCTTCGGGCTTTTTAAAGTTCGCTTTTATGTCGTCAAGCAAGACGGGCAAGGCGTAGACATTCTTTATCGGCATATCAAAAAAGCCAAGCAGCGTCTCGTTATGAATATCCATGGTCAGCACATAATCCGCACCCATGATTGAAATCATATCCGCCACGACCTTGGAGGAAATAGGGCTTTGCGGATGCACGCGCCTGTCCTGCCTTGCATAGCCGTAATAAGGCACCACAACCGTAATGCTGCCCACGGGAATGCGCCGCATTGCGTCCATAATCAAAAGCAGTTCCATAAAGTTGTCGTTCATGGTATTTTTAGGCGAGCCGGCAATTGATTGCACTACGATGCAATCCTCGCCCTGCAAGTCATCGGAAAGCTCAATCTGCAGCTCCCCGTCCGCGAAAGTGGTAATATTGCTTGCCGACAGCTTCACGCCGAGCTTTTTAGCAATTGCTTCTGCCAAAGGTCTGTTGCCGTTTCCGGATACTATTTTCATTTTCTCTGTTCCCCCCTTTATCATTATCATTGTGACGCATGGTATTATAGCGCGTTTTTGCGAAAGCGGTATAACAAAATTGCTATTTAAAGGCAAGGGGTGAGGGGCATTCCTCATTATTTATAAAAATCCCCCCGCCACATCGGGCAAGGGGACTTTTTGGTTTTTCCTTAAACTTCCGAAAATTAGAAGGTAAGGGCAAGACCGGTAACAACCGTCCAAGCGTCTTGGTCGGCGAAGCCGAAAGCTTCTTTAAGGCGGCTTTCAACATTCAAATCAATGTAACCGAATGTTGCAAAAGCGTTCACGCCGGCACCGAGCTTGTAGCTGCCGGAAACTTGGTAAATGTCAAGCTTCGGCATCTTGTAACCAAGGTTCTTACCCGCTCTGGACGCAAACCAGCTTGCGCTTACGGCATAAGGTCCGTTTTCATAACCGACACCAACATCAAAGGCCTGCGAGTCTTTCATTTCTTTTATGCCATAATCGCGCAGTTTATAGCCTGCTCCGAAGGTAAAGCCCGAAAAGCCGACATTCAAACCTGCGGCATATTCGTTAATAGCCTTATTTCTTTCGCCGTTGGGAAGCGGACCGGTAAAAAGAGAGTTACCATAAGTAACATCGGCACCAAGGGTTACAGGGCCTACTTTGCCGTCATAAGCAGCGCTTACAGTATAAGATCTGTTAAAATTACGCTCCTGTGCAACAACTGTGCTGTTCATAGCTCCGCTGCCACCGACAAACGGTCTTGCGTAACGTGTGCCGGGAGTATAGGTAGCGCCTACTTGGAAGCCATAGAACTTCGGCGAGAAGTAAGAAATCTTTTGTGCGTTACCATCTTCATTAACGGTGGTTGAATCCAAAATATCAAAATCAGATATGCTTACAGGACCGAAAGGTGGTACATAATGAGGAGTGTTCATATATTTGGCAAAGCCCATCCAGTTTACAAGCTTTGACTTGTCGGTGCCCCATACGCCGGAAGCGTCCATAACTTCGTGGTGCAATTTCACGGCAGCGTTGCCGGTAGCGCCGATTTCCACTTTGCCATACTTGCTTTCGCCATAGGCAAAGACCTCGCTGAGCCATCCGGTTTGCTGCAAGTTGGAAACGTTAAGCTCGGCAATCGCACCGAACTTCATGCCGTTGTCAAGCTTTGTTTCGGCCGAGAAAATTACTTGTCCGTCCGTGCCGAGAGCAAACTTGTTTACGGGAGTTCCGATGTCCTTTTCGGAAAGGTCGGTATAGCCCATAAAAGCGTTCAAATAACCACCGACAGAGAGCTTTAACGGTGTAGCGGCCTCGGCAGCAGCGGCGAACATACCGGCAGCAAGCAAAGCCGTAGAACCATAAAGAACTTTTTTCATTATCATGAATCCTTAAAAATAATTATTAAAAACTTTCGCGCAAAACCGATGCGCGAATCCGAGCGTAAGCATAATGTTCTATCTTTAATAGTAAACACATCTTTCAAGTGGATTTAGCATTTTTTCGCCGTACTGTGTCTTTTTTACAACAAAGTGACTTCGTCCCCAGTTTATAACCTTAACCCTTAACCCTTAAACCTTAAACCACAAAAATCCCCCCGCCGCGAGGGAGAGGGGATTCTTTGGTTTTTCCTTAAACTTCCGAAAATTAGAAGGTAAGGGCAAGACCGGTTACGATTGTCCAAGCGTCTTGGTCTTTGACGGTTTCATCCGTAAGAGCTTTAACATCTCTGACATTCAAGTCGGCATAACCGAAAGTTGCAAAAGCACTTACGCCCGCACCGAGCTTATAGCTGCCGGAAACTTGGTAAATGTTGAACTTTGGCATCTTTGCGCCGGCAATTTTACCCGCTTTGGACATAAACCAGCTTGCGCTGATGGCATAAGGTCCGTTTTCATAGCCGACACCGACATCAAAGGCTTGAGAATCTTTAACGCCCTTTGTGCCATAATCGCGAATCTTATAGCCTGCGCCCATGGTAAAGCCCGAGAAGCCGACATTCAAACCGGCGGCATATTCGTTAACATGCTTGCCGTCATCGGGCTTTACATTACCGTAAGCCACATCTGCACCAAGGGTTACAGGGCCCATTTTGCCGTCATAAGCAGCACTTACGACATAAGCTCTGTTAAATTTACGATTGTCGGCAACAACCGAGCTGTTTGAAGCTCCGGCACCGGTTTCAAACAATCCCGCACCATCAGAATCAGACCCCGGAACATAAGAAGCCCCTACGTGGAAGCCATAAAACTTCGGCGTGAAGTAAGAAATCTTTTGTGCATTCCCGTCTTCATTGATAGCGGTAGAATCCAAAAGACCAAACCCGCCAATCGTTGCCGTATCGCCGGAAATCAACTCAAACGGAGTATTGATATAATCGGCAAATCCCAGCCAGTTTACAAGCTTTGACTTGTCAGTGCCCCATACATGGGAAGCATCCATAACTTCGTGGTGCATTTTCACGGCAGCGTTATCGGTAGCACCCATTTCCATTCTACCATATTTGCTTTCGCCATAGGCATAAACATCGCCAAGGTAGTCAACATCTTGCAAAGAGCTGATGTTAAGCTCGGCAACCGCGCCGAACTTCATACCGTTGTCAAGCTTTGTTTCGGCCGAGAAAACGACTTGTCCGTCCGTGCCGACGGCAAACTTGTTGATAGAGCTTGGCATAATGGTATCCCGAAAATCCTTAGAAGAAAGGTCGGTGTAGCCCATGAAAGCGTTCAAGTAACCGCCGAGAGTAAGCTTTAACGGTGTAGCAGCTTCGGCAGCGGCGGTAAACATACCGGCGGCAAGCAAAGCCGTAGAACCATAAAGAACTTTTTTCATCATAATACTAAAATCCTTATATAAAAGTTGTTAATCCTTTCGCACAAAACCAAATGCGCGAACACAACAAAAGCGTAAGCCTCTGTTTTTCATAGTAAATACATCTTTCGGCTAGGTTTTGTCGCTTTTTTGCCCCAGTGTGTCTTTTTTGCCACATAAGCAGGCGGCCGTGATTTTTAAATCTTGCTTATAAACTTATAAGCTTATAAGCTTATCAACCAATAACCCTTAACCCTTAACCTTTAACCCAAGTTTTACCATGGCATCAGGACGCAGATTTTTACTTTTTTCCGAAAACTCCCTTTTTGCCGAGGCGCTTAAAGAGCAAATTGCGGCGCTTCCCGAGACCAAAGGGCTGGAAGTGACTTCCTCGTTTAAAGAGGCGGTTGATTTGGCGAAAAAGGATTTTTTTGACGCTGCCATCGTGAATGACAGCATTGAGCTTTGCGAAGGGTTAAGAAAGACGGGCTTTGATCGCACGATTATTCTTATTGCCCCCGCGTCCAAAGAGCCCGAGGATGATACTTCCGTCAGCGATTTTATAGAGACGCCGCTTCGGTTTACGGCCTTTGCCTCGCGTCTTTACCACAGCATTATCAGCCACGAGAACCAAGATAAAAAGGGCTTCGTCGTGGGCTACTTTACCTTTAATCCCAAGACCAGAACCGCCAAGTCCAACCTTGATTCTCGTGAGTATCCGCTTACCGAGAAAGAGGCGGATATTCTCACTTATCTTTACCGTGCCGAGGGTAAAACCGTGGATAAAGACACGCTTTTGCGTGAGGTATGGGGCTATAACGCCGAAGTCGCCACGCACACGCTGGAGACGCATATTTACAGATTAAGGCAGAAAATCGACCTTGATCCCAGCCACCCTTTGATTATTTGCGACGAAGGGGGATATAGGCTGGTTAACGAGCAAAAACAATGAGGAATTAGGAATGAATAAGTAGGAATGATTGCGTTTTTGCTTCCCGCAAAAACAAGATTTATATTTTCTCATTTCTCATTCCTCATTCCTCATTCCTCATTTCTCATTCCTCATTATCTTAATCTATCACCGCGCCGTATCCGCCGACATTTTTGTTGGTAATAAAGCGGCAGGTCTCGGGATAGTTAGGAAGTCCGTCCGCGCAATAAATTGCTCCAAATCCGCCCCACGATTTGCCGACCGACTCCGTGAAAACTTCATCGGGCTTTTGCCCTTTTATCATCAGCTTATCAGCGACTTTGACCAAGTCCTCGCCGGCGTTTTTAGTTGCCATGTAGCCGACATATTTAATTTCGGAGACATTGTCGTTCGTAACCATCATAGTTGCCCCTTTGGTAAAAGGAAGCTTTGCCGGCGCGCTTAAAAAGACGCCCGTGCCTATAACTTCTTTGCCCGTGCCGAAAGGCTCGCCCATGGAAAATACGCAAACGACCGCGCCGCCTTTAGCGTCAACCACAGCCAGCCCCGTAGCTTTACTTGAGCCGGAAAGCGTGCCGGAACTATTGTCCTTGCCCTTAACGGCGTTGATAAAGTCCGAAGCGGCCTTGTTCCCGCCTATTTCGGCGGGCAAAAAGTAAGCCGTGTCATTTCCGTATTCTGCCTTTTCGGCATCTATCCACTTGGGCAGAAAATCGCGCAGCCTTGCCTCGGTAAAGGCGACTTTGCTTTGCTCGGCGGACGACATAAACGCCTTTGCACCCTTGCCGATATAAAGCCCCTGCACGCCGTTCGCCCGCAAAGAAGCAAGGCTTGCCGCCAAGGGTAAATCCACCACCGTCTGCTCGTCTTTAATCTTTTTATTATCCAAGGTATAGGGGCGATTCGCGACAAAGCCCGTCTTGGCTACATATTCCGAAGGCGCAACTACCTGCTCCCACCGCCAGCGTCCCGCCTCGGCCTGCAAAGCTATCATAGCTCTGGGAAGCGCCGGCACGGCATACTTCTCTTTGGTGTTTTCATCAAAGAAAACCAGCGCTTGCCGCTTTTGCGACGAAGGGTTAAAGCTTTGGCACACACCGCCCGCGCCGAGTCCCGCGCGCGAGGGGAGGGTAACGCTCATCGTAAGCGCCATCGCCGCCGCCGCATCAAAGGCATTGCCGCCTGCTTTCAGCACTTCTTTGCCCACCAAGGTAGCGTGCGAGTCGTCTGCCACCGCAATTCCCGCGAACTTTCCGCCCGCGCTTGTTATGCCGGAATGATAAGAATCCGCCGTCCCGCACGCCGTCAAAAGTCCCGCGGCGCAGAGTAAGCATGATAAAAAGGTGCGTTGACGAACCCCGCCGCGCCTATTACTTTTATGAATAAAAGAGGGGATATTTTTAAAATTGCAAAGACTATTCATATCAACTGTCCTTATCGTTTTTCTTGTTTTAAGCGTTGTCGTTAGTGCATTTGCGCAAAGCCAGGGGCTTAGCATAATCCGCGACCAGGAAACCGAGGACGCGCTATATTCCTACACTCGCCCCATGTTTGTTGCCGGTTCGCTTTCCCCCGATACCTTGCAAATATATCTTGTCAAGGATAGTAGCATAAACGCTTTTACAACGAAAGGGTCAATAATTTTTGTGAATACGGGGCTTATTACCTCGGCGGATAGTGTCGGCGAAGTCATAGGAGTGCTTGCGCACGAGACGGGACATATTGCCGGCGGACATTTGGCGCGCCTTTACGATAATATGAAAATTGCCCAGAGAAACGCTCTTATCTCAACCATTTTGGGCGGCGTAGCGGGTATTGCCACGGGTCGCCCCGATGTCGGTATGGCAGTGATGATGGGCGGCGAGCATGCCAGCATGATGGGACACCTTGCTTATCGCCAGGGAGAGGAAAACGCCGCCGACGCCATCGCCACCAAGATTTTGGATCGCACCAAATACTCGTCCAAGGGCTTTCTAAAGATGATGGGACGCCTTGCCAAGCAGGAGAAAATTGCCCTTAGCCAAGACTATTATTCCTACCTTCGCACTCACCCGTTGTCCGAGGAAAGGGTGAAGTTTCTAACCAACCGCGTCATGACGGAAAGGTATAAAGACGACTCGGCTCACCCCGAGGCAGAGCAAAGCTTTCAGCGCATAAAGGCAAAGCTTGTCGCCTTTTTGATTGAGCCCTACCGCACGCTTTTGCTTTACGACAAAGCCAAAAGCAGCCTTGCCGCCCGTTATGCCCGCGCTATCGCCTATTACCGCATGGGCGACTTGGACAAAGCGCTGGCACTCATGGACGAGCTTATCAAGGAAAACCCCGCCGACCCCTATTTTTACGAATTAAAAGGGCAAATGCTGTTTGAGCACGGCCGCGTAGCCGAGGCGCTTGCCCCCTATGAAAAGGCGGTAAGTCTTGCCCCCAAAGCCACTCTTATCGCCACCAGTTACGCCGGCGTTTTAATTGAAACCGGCAAAACGGACGCTGCCAAGAAAGCCGTAAAGCTTTTGGAAAAAGTTCTTTTGACGGAAAGGGACGAGCCCGATGTTTGGCGCCTTTTAGCCTCGGCGGCGAACTTTACCGGTGACGAAGCTTTAACGGCTTTTGCGATGGCGGAATATAATTTCTTGATTGGCAATATCGAAGGGGCTAAAGTGCAAATCAAACGGGCGGAGCAGTTAATTCCGAAGAAAAGCGCGAAGTACTTGGCTCTTATGGATTTAAAAGCCGAATTGGAGAGCTTGGGGGACTAACTTTTTCGCTCTAAAACTAAAGATTAACTTCAATTAATGGAAAGGACCAAAAATGTTAAAACAAATTGCAACTCTTGCCATCGTCTCGAGCTTTGCTTTAAGCGCCTCGGCGACCTTGAACCCTGCCGCCGCAAGCGAGTTTACCAAGGATCAAACCGCCGCGATTAACAAGCTGATAGAGGATTACATTGCCAACAACCCGCAAAAACTGATTGACAGCCTTAACAAGTTCCAAGAGGAGCAATATAGAAAGTCGCAAGAAGATGCCAAAAAGGCGCTAAAGGACCTTATGCCCGAGCTTAAGTCCGCTAAAAAGGCCCCCATTATCGGCAATAAAAAAGGCGACTTTGTCATTGTTGAGTTCTTTGATTACAACTGCGGTTATTGCAAAAGAATGTTCCCCGAAGTCCTTGCTTTCGTTGAAAAAGACGGTAAGACCAAGTGGGTGCTAAAGGAGCTTCCGACTCTGTCCGCCGATTCTACGACCGCAGCCAAGTATGCGCTTGCCGCGAACGAGCAGGGCAAGTATAAGCAGATTCACACGGCATTTATGAAACACTCGGGCAAGCTTGACGAGCAGGCGATGAAACAATACGCCAAAACCGCCGGCCTTGATATGGAAAAGCTGCAAAAGGATATAGAATCCGAAAAGATAGCAAAGATTCTGTCCGATAACCGCGAACTTGCTACCAAGGCGCAAATAACCGGCATTCCCACCTTTGTCATAAATGACGAGTTGATTCCGGGCGCTTTCCCCGCTACGGATCTTGATACCAAGGCAAGCACGGCTCGCGCCGCCAAAGCCAAAGCTAAAGCTGATAAAGCCAAGGACAAATCTAAAGCGAAAAAGGATAAACAGGGAAAAGAAAAGGACAAATAGGTGCTTTCCATTGACCCCATAGCATTTAGCATCGGCCCTTTGGCGATAAGATGGTATTCGCTGGCGTATATCGTCGGGATTTTGGGCGGTTGGTGGCTTATGATAAAGCTGTCTTTAAGGACCAAGTCACCCTTTACTCCGCCCCTCATTTCCGACTTTATCGCCTATGCCGTTGTGGGTATTATTCTGGGCGCAAGACTGGGTTATGTCCTTTTTTATAATCCGCACTTTTACTTTACTCACCCCACCGAGATTATAGCCTTATGGCACGGCGGTATGAGTTTCCACGGCGGACTTTTGGGAGTCGTAACGGCGGCCTTTATTTTTGCCAAAGTAAAGAAGATAAGCTTCTTTGCCATGACGGACATTCTGGCAGTTGTCGCCCCCTTGGGCTTGATGCTCGGGCGCATTGCCAACTTCATCAACGGCGAGTTATACGGCAAAGTCGCTCCCGATTTACTGTGGGCGGTATCTTTTCCCGCAGGCGGCGGAGTGCCGCGCCACCCCAGCCAGCTTTATGAAGCCGCGCTGGAAGGCTTGCTGCCTTTACTGGTATTTACCGCTCTTTGGTTTTTCGTCCCGTTCGTAAGCAAGCATAAAGGCTTTATTTCCGGCGTATTCCTTTTATGGTATGCTTTGGCAAGAAGCGCAGTCGAGCTGGTGCGTGTCCCCGATTCGCAAATAGGATACTTTTTAGGTCATATCACCATGGGGCAGATCTTGTGCCTACCCCTGCTCATCGCCGGCCTGCTGATTATCGCTTTTGCCCTGAAGCACAAAGAAAAAGGCGAAGAAAAGAACAAAACAAAGAAAGGATAGGAAAAGAAAATGCTGACCGCACCTAATTTGGAAAAAATCCCCTATATCGAGCACGGTTTTTGCACTGCCGCCGAATCCGAGGCGCTTAAAAAGACGCACAAAAAGCACCTGCTTTTGTTAAAGCAAGCGCACGACGACGGCGTAATTTTTGCTACTTCTTTGGACATAGGGCAAGATGTTGAGGCGGACGCCATGGCGGCGATAGAGCCCGAGCTGATGCTGGGGATAAAGACCGCCGACTGCGTCCCCGTGCTTTTGGCGGACAAGGAAAAGCAAGTCATAGGAGCCATTCACGCCGGCTGGAAAAGCGCGCTTAAAGGTATAGTGAAAAACGGCGTGGACGCCATGCTTCACCTTGGCGCTGCTCGTGAAAACATAGCCGCGGCCGTCGGTCCCTCAATCCGCTTTGCCGACTATGAAGTGGGAAAGGATTTTTACAATGCTTTTATGGAGCACGACCCCGAAGCGGAAGTATTTTTCACGACGGACAAGAAATACTTTAACCTGCCCGAATATGTTAAAAGCAAATTATTTGAAGAGGGAATAGAGGATATTTTCGATACCGAAATAAATACTTATAAAGACACGAGTTTTATTTCCTACCGCCGCGATAATAAAGACGAAAATCGCAACATTAGTTGGATTAAGATAAAGTAGGATAACGCAATAATCCTTGCCAAGTTTTTGCGATTGCACTAACCTGCCCGAGGTTGAAATTAACCCCTAACCAAAATATAAGGAGAATAAAATGCCATCTGTAGTAAGTGATTTATGTAAGCTTTGTTTAAACTGCACCGAAGTTTGCCCCGTCGATGCTTTCCATAAAGGCGACACTCAAGTCGTCGTTGATCCCGACACCTGCATTGACTGCGGCGTCTGCATTTCCGAATGCCCGACCGGCGCGATTAAGTCCTCGGACGAAGCGGACGAGAAGTGGGTAAAGTTTAACGCCGAGAAAGCGAAGGAATATCCCGCCGCAAAATAAAATAGTTTTATGAGCTTATAAGGTGATAAGTTTATAAGTTGAATAAGAAGAAGGGCGTCGTCGTTCGCACGCCCTTTTTTCTTTATCCTTTCTCCTTAAACTCATCACCTTATCACCTTATAAACTAACCTTAACCCTTAACCCTTAAACCTTAAACCTTTAATTAACCAAAACCGTCCTAGCATCACGGGTGAAAAAGCGTTTTTTTGAAAAAATAGTTTTTTTTGGCAACATTTTATGCTATACTGCACATATTCGTATGGATTTTATAGGAGTTTACCATGAGCAATCCGAGTTTTGAAGCAAGCGTATTCGCAAGTGACGGCGTTTTCAGCTATGTTGATATGGAAAGGGTTTTCTTCGGAAGAGGAATGCGCAGCGCGCTTCCGTCCGTGCCTATGGATCAAATCAAGCAAATGTTTAATCAAATCGGCTTCACCAGTCGACAAAAGGAAGCTATTTTTAATTTAGCGCAAAAAGATGTGAACAATGCTTTAAAGGATTCCACATACTTTTCTAACTTTTTGAACCCCATGAACGGGAACAGGCCCGCTGACGGCAAAAGAGGCGACGGTAAAAGGCGCTCTTATGAGGGTAAGAATGAAATTGCTCTTAAGCTTTTGGGTCATTTAGCCGAGACAATCGGACTTTGCGATTCTACTATATCGGAAAGCTCAAGATTTGCGACCAAAGACGACAATATGGACGGCTTGATAAAAATAGCCGCCGGGGGTCAGGTTGTCATTTCCGACAATCCCGCAGAGTGGTATGTCTCTCCTTTGGACATGTCACTTATGCTTTTGGACGCGATTAAAAAGGATCCTGTCGCGCGCAAGAAAATCTTTAACCGCTATGCCGAGGAAACAAAGTTAGAGATTGACTTTTCGACTTTCGGCAAGGACAAAGAAAAGGTAGAGGAAGAGTTTGAAAATGCCCTTGTTGACCTTTTAAAAACGGGTATAAATACAAACTTCCCCAGAGCTGCCTTTAGGGCGAATCAGCATGTTATCGCCTACAGCACCACGGTGGAAGAGTTTAAGAAGTATGTTGCAAGCTACGAAGAAAAATATGCTAACCTTAAAACGAGCTACGAAAATCTTAAAGTAGATCCGCTTAATTATGTGGCGTTCTTCCGCGAACTGGACAGAGTCTCAAGCGAAGGCATGCAATTCGGCGGCATTGATGTTGACGGCAAAAAAATCTCCGGCGTTCCCGCTGGCGAACGCACCTTTGACATTTTAACGGATATCTTGGAAAGCCCCGCCTTTGCGTCCGAAAAATACGCTCCGGTAAGGGCAGATGCTTTGCTGCGTATTGTTGACTTTACCTACGCCCGCGACCCCGCCTTGCGCGAAGACGCGATGAAGTGGCTTACGGATGGAGATAAAGCAACCAAACTTGCCAACGAGATTAACGCCCAAATTAGAATCTTTAACGAAGGTAAAGAGGAAAAAGACAGGGTCTCCGAAATTGATCCTTATAAGCAATTCGGCTTTAGAAAGGAATCCAAAGGCTCTGATAGAATCGTTTTCGACCCGAATGCGAAGATTTTAAAAATCCGCGCGCTTTTGGTGGATTTACCTCCGACTCGCGCTACCGTGGCGATATGGAAAAAGGCGGAAGAGACCTATAAAAACGCCGACGAAGATTTGATGGATAAGCTGGAAAGATACACCTATGACTATGTCGTCAGATCGGGTGCCGTCGCCAGATCCAAAACGCAAAGCTTTAACTTGCTTAACGACAGCGTTGTCGAGCAGTTGAAAAATCTTAGCGAGAAATACGATCCGCAAAAGCCCGGCACATGGGATTCTTTGGATGTGCAAATTGCCGCCAAGATTGCCGAGCTGGAAGAAATGAGCAAATCCGCTCCGGATCCCACCGCTCCCGACGAGGTAAGCTTCCGCGCCTTTGTTGAGGAAGTAAAGCAGTTTATGGCGGACGCCAAGCCCAGCCCCAAAGAAACAAACGGCGCCATTACGCTTCGCAATGTTGACAACCTGTTAGGCGGGCTGATTGACGATCGCCTCGGCGTAATAAGCGGCGGACACTATGACTTCAAGTTAAAGTTCTTTGAAAAGGACTTTGCCGAAATCAAAAGACAGCAGGAGAAGGGTGACTTTGCCGTGATAGAACACAGCCGTCCCGCCTCCACCGCCATTACGGAATTGATGAAAATGGACTCGGCCGAAGCAACTTCTGTAGTTATTGAAGCGGCAGAAAAGTTTTGGAAAGAGCTGGAAAACTCTCCCGAGGAAAATCATGCGCGTATTGAGTTGAAGGAATCTCCTTTCAAAGGTCTCACCTATGCAAAGATAACCAAGATTGAGCGCAAGAATGATGTCGCGGACGACATGAACAAAACACCTTATTCCTACGCGGTTATTCATTTTGAAGCGAACAAACAGAAGCACCAAATCGTCACTACCGGCGGCCACACTTATATAAGCCGCAACGAAAACGGTGAATTACCGCCTTTCACGGTATGGAAGGATTTAGCGGGAATCTATAAAAACCTTGGTGCGAATCGGATAAATGTCGAGTGCGACGATTTGGCAACATACTTCTCGGTGGCTTCGGCTTTTGCCAGCTTGGGTATTGAATGCGTGAACGATCAGGTAAAGCTCTCTCCCGCTCAAGAAGAGCAGATTCGCAAGATACTTGATGCGGCAATCAGACGCGATGTTGCCACCGGCGCCAAGACTAAAGAGCGCCTCTCTACCCGCCGAGCAAAAAGCGCGGTTGATTTAAGCCAAGAGAAAGTAGATGAGTTAAAAGAGACGATGGACATGGCCCTTTGTGCCGAGGCGCTTAAAGAAAACTCCGAGCGCCTTGACGCGGCATCTCTTGAAACACAGACGCGCGTAACCGAGCTTTCGGAAAAGTCTACCGTTGAGCTGGCAAAAGATTGGGTAGAGGTTCGCGACGCCGGCCTTACCAAATCCTTAAATATCGCCGCAGAAAGCGAGATTGCCGAGCACTTTGCCGAGGAGAAACCCGGCGCTTCGGATATTCTTGCTTTGGCGCGGTTGCAGCTGCAAAAGGAAGGCGGCGAATCCTATGATATCAAGGATTTAGGCAAAGCCATTTCCGAGACGCCCGTCGATAAGGCGGAATACATCGCGGAGAAAAAGGATAAGGTCGTGGAGTTTGTTGACGCCATCAGGCCCGACCATCCCGATACCGCCAAAGCTATTGAGGACGTCCTTGATAATGACTTTGACCCCTCCAATCCCGGTGCGGATCCTGTGGACACCTTTGCGGCGGTCAGAAACATCTACCACTTGCAAAAGAATGAGGATATAGCCGATGACGCTTTGCTTGAATCTCTTATCGAGGAATTCAAGCGGCAAGCGAACATCAACGAATCCGTAGCTCACTACTTAAAGCTCAAGAATCATTGCAAAGGCAAGCCCGTGATTGATAAAGAGCTCAAAGAAGAAGTCGATAACTTCAACTACGCCGCGTCTTACGCACTCGCCGAGCTTCGCAAGAGCCCCGACGAGATTGTGAAGATTCTTGATAAGAACAGCGCGAAAAAGGATTTGCAAGACAAAGTCGCGACCGGCACCGAGCTTAATTTGCAGGACATTGTCGACATCGCCAAAGCCGTCGCCAAAGAATGGAACGGCACCGTGGTTACACCGCAGCGTGCGATGGAGCTTGAGCAGCAAAGAAACTATGAGGAAGTCGAGCGCGCCTATAAGCAAATCAGCAAGAAAGGTGCGACCATTACCGACAACAACATGCGCAAAATCGCCGGCTATGTCTATATGGAAGCTTCAAACGAGATACTCGGCACAAAGCCCGTGGATTACCAAGGCTTAAAGGAGCAAATCGATTTTTTGGCCGTTTCCAAAATTGCCGAACTCGGTAAAAAGATAGGCAATGCCTCAATGCAAGCGGCGAAAAGCTTTGATGATTTGGATTCAACCGCCCTTGACAATAAAGCATATGCCTACTGCCTTGGAGCTCTCGGACTCGAGAAGATGGAAGCGTTAAAGGCCGTGCAGAAGGACTTCAAGCGCTACATCAAGGAAGGTAAAACGCGTAGTTAAAGCCGAATCGGTGCCCAAGAGTATAGCGGGGATATCGGGAAAACATTGCTTTTCTGCGGATTTTCCCCGCTTTATGCTAAAAAATGAAAAAAGAATTAAAAAAAAGCTTTTTTTTGGCAACATTTTATGCTATATTCTTTAGCGACTTAGTTTGGAACACTCGTTTCGAGCGATTAACTTAATATAATAAAAGGGGAAAATTAGAATGACCGAAGTTGATACAAGCGTAAACACAAGCGAGGATATCTTTGCCAGAAAGGATATAAAAAAGGAGCCTGTTGAGGCTCTTGAAAAAGTGGCAAAGCCGAAAACCGCACCTGATTTTAAATCATTTTCTAGTGCAGAGGCAGGTACTTTTGAGGCGCTCGCCAAAGAAGGCGACAGCGATTTGGCAGAGGGTTTGAAAGTTAACTCCGGAATCGGCGAAATCAGCGGTAGCCTTGAGGACGAAAAAGAACAAGAAAAAGAAATTATGTTCCAAAGTCCTTTTGCCGAAATGTCGGACGAGGAGCTTGCCGAGGCACTTAGAAAAGCGAACAAGAACACTTATTGGGAGTTTGGCCTTTTCACCGAACAAAAGCGCCGCGCCGGTAAGGTTGAATCTTATATTTATGAAAAGGACGGCGACAGGCTTCCCGTTCTTCCCACCTATACCAATAAGAAGGCAAGGGAAATCTGCGGCGAACCGGTAGCGGTAAGCTTTGGCGATTTGCCCAGAAGCAAAAATGTGAACTCCATCGGTAACCCGAACTCGATTCGTTTTTCCACGCATTTGGAAATTCACTTTGACATTACCGAAGGCGCCGGCACCAAAGAAGGCAAGTCTGCCGCTTATATGAAAGCGCAAAGCTTCCTTGCCGCCGCATACAGGGGTGACACTTTGGGCGGTAAGCCGGTCAGAACTTTCAGACTCACCAACATGAGCGAGGAAGAATTGAAGGCTTGGGGCGAAGTTCGCGCCGCTTTTGAAGGTCAAGGCAAGAAGATTGAATTCATTCTTACCGACGAACAACAAAAGGTTTTCGATCGCTATGCTGCTCAGTTTGACGAGATTACAAAGCTTAACCGCGCACTTGTCAGTGATAGAAATTTTGACCTCAGCAAACCGGAATCCTTGGAAAACCTTGAAGGTTTACCCAAGCAAGGCAAAGATTTCTATGCTCGTGGTGAAGGGCTTGAGTCGCTTGAAGAACCTGAGCCCATGCCCAAAATGGACTATACTCCTGCCAACTCAAAAGAAGCGGTAGAAGAGGTAGCTCCCGAGGTAGCCTCCGAAACGGTTGCCGAGAAAGCTCCCGAAGTGGTTGAGGCGGAAGTTATTGAAGCTAAAGAGATTGAAGAACCTTCAACGGAGCTTGCCGAGGAAGGAACCAATGGCATTGATAAAACCGTTGACGACAAGGCTTTTGAGGAAGTTTTGGATGGGTTCAGAAATGGCGAATGGTTTGAGACCAATTCTTTTGAAACTATATCAAAAATGTCTGAGTGGATGAACAGTGATAAAGACTCCGCTAATGAAGTTGCCGAGATGGAAAATGCCACCGCTACTAATGGCGACGCGATTCCCGTCGGTCCTGTAACGGAAGAGCCCGTAGCAGAAGAAAACAAGGAGTTCGTCAATCTGCCTGATCATAGTAAGTTCTTCGAAAGGATGGACAAGAAGGCATTGGTTGCTGTGAAGGGTACTCAGCCCG
>CACZRW010000003.1 GCA_902783675.1 uncultured Pseudomonadota bacterium
GATGGCGGGGCGATATTTTCTTTGCATGACCGCCAGCGGGCGAATCGGTGGCTTTGCTTGCACGAATCGCGGTTGCTCAACTTATAGTATTTTTAAAGGGAATCAGACTCTATAATTAGTAGGATTCGCATCAGGAAAAAAGTGGTAGATTTCCTTTGTTTCTCTGCTATATTAGTCGTCCACAAACTTTGAAGGCAATAACGATGGTCGAGTCCGATTCGCATAATCATCTTTCGGTTCTTTTTATATCGTCCGAGGCGGCGCCTTATGTAAAGACAGGCGGGCTTGGCGATGTGTCGGGTGCGCTTCCTTTGTATCTTCACAAGGCGGGGGTTAGGGTAAAGACGGTTTTGCCGCTTTATTCCGTTATTAACCGCGACAAATACGGTATTACCAAGCTGTTTGATAATGCTTGTGTGAAGATGGGTAACTGTGAGGAGTTCTATTCGGTTTATCACACGAACAAGCCCGGCGGGAACGATGTCTATTTTATTGAGTTTGACAAGTATTTTAATCGCAAAAGCGTTTACTTTGATGAAAACGGTGATTACGGGGACGGTCCTTTTCGGTATGCCTTTTTGGTGCGCGCGGCGATGCAACTTGCCAAGGATTTGGGCTTTCGGCCCGACATAATCCATGCTAACGACTGGCAAACGGCACTTGCTCCTTATTACCTTAAGTCGGATTATGATCCTTTCTTTGCAGGGACGAAGTCGGTCTTTACCATTCATAACATCGGGTATCAGGGGAACTATCCCGCAGATGCGCTGGCGTATGCAAGGATTTCCCTTAATGATTTTCGCTCGTGGGGATTTGAGGCGTATGGACGGCTTAACCTTATGAAGGGCGGGATTTGCTTTGCCGATAAGATTACGACGGTAAGCCCTAATTATGCACGCGAGATATTGGGTCCTGTCGGCGGTAACGGTCTTGACGGCTTTTTGAGAGCGCGGCAAGGGGACTTTACGGGTATTCTTAACGGGTGCGATACGGATATATGGAACCCCAAGACGGACAGGCTTATCCCGAAGAACTTTGATGTGCATACTTATAAAAAAGGGAAGGCGGTGAACAAGGCGGAGCTGCAAAAGCGTTTTATGCTTGCCCAAAATCCCGATGTGCCGGTTTTCGGATTCGTGGCGCGGCTGGTTGCGCAAAAAGGGATAGAGCTTCTTGCCCCCGTGGTTGAGAGGATTGTCAACTCTATGGCGTGTCAGCTGGTGTTCTTGGGTAGCGGGGACGAGTGGGCACAGTGGTACTTTGGTGGGCTTCCCGCAAGATTCGGCGGGCGAATCGGTGCCTATATCGGGTATAGCGAGGAGCTTTCGCATCTTATTGAGGCGGGGTCGGATTTCTTTTTAATGCCTTCGATATACGAGCCGTGCGGGCTTAATCAGATGTATAGCCAGCTTTACGGGACTTTGCCGATTGTTAGGGCGACCGGCGGGCTTGATGATACTGTCAGGAATTATGACGAGCGGACGGGTTACGGCACGGGCTTTAAGTTCTACGATATATCCTGCGATGCCTTATACAATACGGTCGGTTGGGCAAATGCCACCTATTACGACCGCAAGGGTGACATGGACAAGATGATAAAGGAATCCATGCGACTTGATTATTCGTGGGAAAAAGCTGCCGCTCAATATATCGGGCTTTATCAAAGTATGATTTAGCTTAAGATACCTCGACTTGCGCTAATCCTTATTCTTCATCTTCCATAGCCATGCGGCGCCGCGGACACCGCTGGAATCACCGTGCTCGGCGGGCTTTAGGTTGATTGATACATCTTTGCCGAAGATGTTTTTAGCGTACTTGGTTACGAGGGGAGGAACTTTGGTATAGATGTCCTTTATGTTTGATAAGCCTCCGCCCAAAACATAAATGTCGGGGTCAATCATTATCAAAGGAATAAGTAACATGCGGGCAAAGCGGTCGTAAACCTTGTCCATCAGGTCAAGAGCCGCCTTTTCTCCGCTCGCCGCTGCGGTGACGATGTCCTTTACCGAGGTGATGTTCTTACCGGTTAGATTATTATATTCAATTATCAGCTCGGGGCCGGAAAGATTGGTCTCTATGCCGCCGGTAATGCGGGTTTTGCTGGTGCGCGTCGTTTCCTCGGGCTTTGGAAAAGGAAGGGTTAAATTGCCCCACTCTCCGGTTATGGAGTGGGCACCGCTTATCAGCTTTTTGTTGATGACAAGCCCCGCGCCTATGCCCGATCCGGCGATAATGGCAAAGACATTGTTATAATCTTTGCCCGCGCCGTCATAGCTTTCGGAAAGAGCAAAGCAGTTGGCGTCATTGGCAACGGCTACGGGCAGGTTTACCTTTTGCGATAAATCGTGCGCGAAAGAAGGCTTTACAAAGTCAAAGGTTGTGAAGATGTTTATAGTGCCGTCGGGATAGGCAATTCCGGGAACGCCTACGCCGATATGAGATATTTCTCCGACTGCGGCCTTGGCTTCATTTATCAAATCAACATTCGCCTTGATAAAGTCATCATAATTAAGCGGGGTGTTTACGCGCTTACGAAAAAGCTCGGCGCCTTTTGTGTCATCAAGAGCTATAATCTCTATTTTGGTGCCGCCGATATCTATGCCTATGCTGGTTGTCATAAAAGCTTCCTTTGGTTAGTATGTTTATTTTGTAGTTGTTTTATAGCATACGGCAGGTTAAAATCAACCGCGATTAGGGAGAGCAATTTTATGAGTAAAGACGAAACAAAAGAAACAAAAATGTCCTTTGAAGAGGCTATGGCGGGCTTGGAAGAAATTATCCGTCAGCTTGAAGGCGGCAAGGTAAAGCTGGAAGATGCGGTGCTTGCTTATGAAAAAGGGGCGCGGCTTCGCAAGATATGCGAGGACAAGCTTGCCGATGCTAAAATGAAAATTGAAAAGGTTGCTTTTGCCGATGACGGAAAGCCGGAAAAGTTGGAAAGCTTTGAAGTATAAGGAATAAGAATGACAAGATTATCCGATGCTATGAAAGAGTGCGGCGTTTTGGTGGAAAACGAGCTGGACAAGCTTATTACAGTGCCTAATACGCCCGAGAAAAAAGTTGCCGAGGCAATGCGCTATGCGGTTTTGGGCGGAGGCAAGCGGCTTCGTCCTTTCTTGCTTATGGAAGTGGCAGGGCTGTTTAATGTTACGCCGGCGGGAGCTTTGCGCGCGGGTGCGGCTTTGGAAATGGTGCACTGCTATTCGCTCATTCATGACGATTTGCCTTGTATGGATAATGACGATATGCGCAGAGGGAAGCCTTCGTGCCATATTGCTTTCGGTGAGACTACGGCGCTTCTTGCCGGCGATGCCTTGCTTACACGGGCGTTTGATGTGTTGGCAGATGAAAAGACGCACTCGGATCCTGTGGTTCGTTGCCAGCTGGTTACCGAGCTTGCCAGAGCGGCAGGCTTTAACGGTATGATAGGCGGGCAGCAGTTGGATATGATGGCAGCCGATGTTGATATGGACTTGGTTGAAATTACCAGATTGCAACAGATGAAGACCGGACGCCTTATATCCTATGCTTGCGAGGCTGGTGCGATTATGGGCAAGGCTCCTTATAACGAGCGGCAGATTTTGCTTGCCTATGCCAAAGATATCGGGCTTGCCTTTCAAATTGCCGATGACATTTTGGATGTTGAAAGTTCGGCAGAGGTTATGGGTAAAAATGTGCGCAAAGATGTTGATGCATCAAAGGCAACTTTTGTTTCTTTCCTTGGACTTGATGAAGCCAAGAAACAAGCGAGAACTTTGGTCGAGCAGGCGGTATCTTATCTGGACATCTTTGACGCGCGCGCCGATATGTTAAGGGATTTGGCTCGGTTTGTCGTTGAGCGTAAGTCTTAAAGGTTTTTTATGGGAAACAAAGAAAATAAATCTACGGAAAAGAAAAAAACTTCTTTGGCAATGAAGCCCGAGAACGAAAACAATTTTCGCAAAGTCGGTGTGCCGCTTATCAAAGTCGTGGACAGTATGGAAAAGCTGCGGAAACTTGATATGCTTGAGCTTCCCTGGCTGGCAGACGATATTCGCCACGAGATTATAAAAGTGATATCAAAAAACGGCGGGCATTTGGGGCCTTCGTTGGGTGTGGTGGATTTAACAATCGCGCTTCATTATGTCTTTAATACTCCTGATGATAAGCTGATATGGGATGTCGGGCATCAATGCTATGCTCACAAAATCCTTACAGGCAGGTATAAAGAGTTTAGGACTATTCGCAAAGAAGGGGGGCTTTCCGGCTTTACCAAACGCTCCGAGTCCGAGTTTGACCCCTTTGGCGCGGGACATTCTTCCACTTCCATATCTGCGGGTTTGGGTATGGCGACGGCGCGCGATATCAAAGGAGAAAAGCGCAATGTTATCGCGGTTATCGGCGACGGTTCCATGAGCGCGGGCATGGCTTTTGAAGCGATGAATAACGCCGGCGATATGAACTCAAAGCTGATTGTTATTTTGAACGATAACGATATGTCGATTTCTCCTCCGGTGGGTGCACTTTCCAAGTATCTTGAGGATATAACCGCGTATTTTTCCAAGGTGATTACTTCAAAGCCGTTCATGTCGTTCCGCAAGACGGCCTTTAATCTGGCGGAAAAATTGCCCGAGCCGATTGCAAAGTTTGCCAGACGGACGGAGACGCATGCAAAGGGGCTTATGACGGGCGGCACTTGGTTTGAAGAGCTTGGTTTTTACTATGTCGGGCCGATTGACGGGCACTCTTTTGACGATATGATACCGGTATTTCAAAATGTGCGGGACAGCGACGAACATCGCGCCTTTCTTATCCATGTGAAAACTAAAAAAGGATATGGTTATAAGCCGGCGGAGCAGCTGCCGACCAAGTTCCACGGGGTATCAAAGTTTAACATTGAGACGGGCGAGTTTTCTCCTTCGCTTTCGCTTATTCCTTCCTGCACTCAAGGCTTTTCTTTGGTGATAAACAAGCTGGCAAAGGAAGATAAGGATGTGGCGGCGATTACGGCGGCAATGCCTTCGGGGACCGGCCTTGATGCTTTTGCGCTTGATTTTCCAAAACAGTTCTTTGATGTCGGGATTGCCGAGCAGCATGCGGTTACTTTTGCCGCAGGACTTGCTGCCGGTGGGGTGAAGCCCTTTGTCTGCCTTTATTCCAGCTTCTTTCAGCGTGCCTATGATCAGGTCTTGCACGATGTCGTTTTGCAAGGTCTACCGGTAAGGTTTATGTTGGACAGAGCGGGTTTCGTGGGTGAGGACGGGATTACGCATCACGGGCTTTATGATATTTCGCTGACGATGAATCTGCACGGTGTCGTTGTGATGGTGCCTTCATCTTATGCCGAGGTCTTAAATATGGTAAGGACGGCTTACAGTATTGACGACAGGCCTTCGTTCGTGCGCTATCCGCGCGGGTGTTTGCCCTATATGGAAGAAACCGCCGGTGATTTCGGTGAGGTTTTGGAAATAGGCAAAGCGCGGGTGCTTAAAGAAGCTGCGGACGGGAAGAAAGATGTGGCAATCATAAGTCTCGGCTCGCGACTTAATGATGCTTTGCAGGCGGCGGAAATGATGAGTGAGAAAGGCGTCGGCGTGACGGTTGTTGATGCTCGGTTTGCAAAGCCTTTTGATAAGGAATTGTTCCTAGAGCTCGCGAGTTCTTACAGCGTTGTGATTACGGTTGAGGAGGGAGCCGCGGGAGGCTTCGGCTCTGCTGTTTCGGACTTCTTGGCAAAAGAGGGCATTCTTGACGGTGGCAAGGTGAAGTTCCGCGCTTTGGCGATTAATGATGATTTTTACAACCATGCCCCTATTCCTCAGCAGCTTAAATATGCGGGGCTTGACGCCGGCGGCATATACGAAAGCGTGATGTTACTGCTTGGGAAAAGCAGCAGTAGTAAGGTTAGGTCGGTGTCCTAAATGACGCTTTAAATATACAATTTTGGAAAATGGCTTGCCTTGTGGACAAAAACATGGTATAAAACCGTTTTTATATGTTAATGTATTTCAAGAGGTGTTTATGCTTGTAAAAAATGAAATAGGGACCAGCGTTCAAGGTGTTGTGCCGGTCATATTTGATGTTGATGGCAATCTACTTGATACAGAGAGGAATCAATACATTTTTTATCATGATGCTCTTGTAAGTATTTTTAAGCAGCAGCCCGATGTTTTGGCAAAAATCGAACATCATATTCCTTGTAATGAGCAAGGGCAGCTTTGGTATATTCGTAATTTGATGGGTAAACCGAAAGAGCATAAAGCCATTATCTCAAAGTATTTTGCTCCCGTTTCCGATGATGATATGCGGTTTATATCCAGCTATGTGGATTATCGGATTATGGAAGAAACTTCTTCGGATAGTATTTGTCCGGGGGTTGAGGAGATGTTGCAGGAACTATCTGAAAATCCCGCAGTGGAGGTCTATCTTGTCTCCGGTGGTAGCAGGGTTTGTATCCAAGTGGAGCTTGAAAGAAGCGGACTTATTAAGTATGTAAAGCCTGAAAATGTCTATACGGCGGAGACTTATGTCGGAAATAAAAAAGAAAAAGTAAAAGATATAATGCTTGCCCATAATGTTACGCCGGATCTTATGCTTATGTCCGGTGACGGGATTAGGGATATGCAGGCAACGCAAGATGTGTGTGGCGGCATGAAGGTCTATGCTATAGGTAATCTCGGGCTCTCCGGCCAAAGTAAAGACGCAAATGTTGTTAGAGCGCAAAGGGAGATGCTGCTTGCAAATGGAGCGGAC
>CACZRW010000004.1 GCA_902783675.1 uncultured Pseudomonadota bacterium
AAATGGCGGGGCAGGGGATAGAAAGGAGCTTTTCCCTTCTTTCCCTCCCGCCATTGTTTTAACGGCAATGAAAGAAGGGGAAACAGACGCAAAACTACTGACCCGTTGACACGGATATGATGATATCATAGCCTGTTTTCAGTAAACCGAACCGGAGGACAAAGCGCATGACCTTCCCGTTTGTTTTACTGTTGGCTTTGTATAGGACTTTTAGGAAAAACCGAAAATGAAAAAGTTTTTTACGAGTAATTTTTTAACCCTGGGCGGGCTTTATTTTTTTGCATATATTGCGCTGTTTTTATTTGTCGGAACAACCGGTCTTGTGCTTAATTCGGCTTTATTCCCGAACGCATTTTTGCTAATGGTTTATAACTTTATTCTCCCCGCTCTTTTCATAGTCTTGGCTACACTGATATTCATGAACAAAAGGCCGGATTGGTTCATCAAGATAACCAAGAGAAAAAACCTTAACAAATTTCTTGTTTGTTTAGGGTGGTTGCCTTTTGCTAATTGGCTATCGGATATAGTGGCCTGGTTGCTGGATCTGTTTAGCTTTGCCGAGCTGGTTAATCTTATTGAAAACAAAAGCTTTTATTTCTTGTTTGCGGGCTTTTGCATAAGCATCATCGTTGCGACTTTCAGCATCAAAAAAATCAACCCTATCATAGAGTTTATAATCTTTTGCATTTTCGGCTCGCTGGCTTTCAGTGCCTTTTTGGTTATGCTATACTCGAGCGGAAATATATTAGCAGATTTGGATTAGTGTGTTTAGGGCAAAGGAGACGACATAAATGAAAAAGTTTTTCACGAATAATTTTTTAATTCTGGGCGGGCTTTTTTTCATACTGTTCCTTTTGCTGCCATATTGCGATAATGCTGATGCGGAATCTGCATCAGGTTGGCTTATTGCAACATGCATGGAAATTATTTTGCCTTTGACCTTTTTGTTTTTTGTTGTTCGTATGTTGTTTCACAAGGTGCCGAAACCCCTATTAAAACTCAAAAAGGAATGCCCGAAAATAGCCGCCTATTTTGCCTCTATTGGCTGGATGCTTTACGCCGTCTTTGCCTTTGTTCTGGCATTGTTTATTGCCAGAGCTTCGGACACTGCTTCCGCTTGGCTTGATGAATTCTTTAGAAGCGAAGGCTTTACAATTTTTGCTTCAAGCTACTTTGACATAGCGCTTTTCGGATTGATTTTAGCGGGCTTTGCCTTCGCCACTTATTACAACTTTTTCTATTCGCAAAAGAAAATAAAAAGGCCTAAAGGGCAGTAGCAAAGTAGCAAACTTACTTAAAAAACACTTTCCGATAATTCGCAACCGCTTTCGCAAAAAAGCGGTTTTTTTAACTCACATTTTTAATCACTCACATTAAAGAAAGGAAAACAAATGACCATAAGTGCAATTTCACTATGCTCGCGCGCATTGTTAAAAATAGGTGCAAGCGGCATAACATCATTTTCAGACGGCACGGTGGAAGCCGAAGTCGCCGCCAATTTATACCCAAGCATAAGGGACGCGATGTTGTCATCATACCCGTGGAGCTTTGCCCTTGCGCAAACAAGCTTGCCAAGGCTTCTTGACCCTCCGGCCTCGGACTTTGCTTATGCTTACGCCTTGCCCGCAGATTTCCTGCGCGTCATATCGGCAGGAGATGAAACCAAGGGCAAAGGCATAAACTATCGCATTGTTGAAAAGCAACTTCACACTAACCGAGAACGCGTGGTCCTCACATATATTTTCCGCCAACAGGAAGAGAACTTCCCTCCGTTTTTTGAAAACGCGCTTATTGCAAGGCTGGCGTCCGAGTTCTGCCTTCCTTTAACGGAAAGCACCTCTCGCACCGAGTTTTTGCTCAAATTGGCGGACAGCGAATTCAAGCAGGCTCGCCTTATAGACAGCCAGCAAAACATTCCCAAAAGCATTGATAACTTTTCACTTATAGAGGTAAGAGCATGATAAAATCCATTGTTAAAACCAACTTCACATCGGGCGAGCTGGCGTATGAAATGCTGGGCAGAGGTGATTTAAGAGCCTATGATAACGGGGCCCTTTTCCTGCGCAATGTTTTCATCAGCCCCACCGGCGGCATAAAGCGCCGCTACGGGCTTCGCTTTGTTGATGACATCGGCGAGAGGGCAAGGCTTATATCCTTTGCCTTCAATACCGAGCAGACCTACTTGTTTGTATTGATAGACAGAGCCATAAAGATTTACCGCGAGGAAAGTTTGGTCGCCACGCTCACCACGCCTTGGCTTGAAAGCGACTTACAGGAATTGCGCTGGACGCAAAGCGCGGACACGATTTTAATCGCCCACCCCGATTACCCTTTAAAGAAAATCACCCGCACCTCGCACACGGTTTGGAACATAGAGGATTGGACTTTCTATAGCGCCGACGGCTACACCTATCAGCCGTTTTTCAAGTTCGCCAAACCTGATGTTACGCTAACCTTGAGCGCACTTACGGGTAGCGGCATAACCGTGACTTCCTCTGCCAACTTTTTCTCCTCAAGCTATGTCGGCAAAAGGCTGCGCGTAGGTAAGGGCGAAATAGAAATCACCGCCTACACCAACGCAACGACGGTCACCGCCAAAGTCACCACCGCCACTCTTTTCCCCGCGGGAGAAGAGCCCGCCGGCAATACCACCGCCGATTGGAAGGAAGAGGCTTTTTCAAGCATTCGCGGCTATCCCGTAGCGGTAACTTTCCACCAAGACAGGCTGGTCATAGGCGGCTCGCGCGACTTACCCAATCGCCTTTGGATGAGCAAATCCGCCGACATGCAAAACTTTGATTTAGGCGAGGGTTTGGACGATGAGGCGATAGAGTTCGGGCTTTTGTCCGATCAGGTAAACGCCATCAAAGCCGTATTTTCCGGCAACCATTTGGAAGTCTTTACCTCGGGCGCCGAGTGGATGGTAACCGGCGAACCGCTTACTCCGACAAGTATCCAGCTTAAAAGACAAACTCGAGTAGGCTCGCCTTCATACTGCTATGTCCCTCCGCGCAATGTGGACGGCGCGACGATTTTCTGCTCCGGCGGCGGCACCAGTATCCGCGAGTTTTTGTATTCGGACTTGGAAGAAAGTTACCAGTCCAGCGACTTGGCAATGATATCGCACCACTTGATGAATCAGCCGATTGATCAAGACTACGACGATGATACGCGCCTTTTGTTTGTCGTGATGATAGACGGGTCTTTGTGCACCCTTACCAACTACCGCTCGGAATCCGTAAGCGCGTGGTCAAAGCACGAAACCGACGGCAATTTTATTTCGGTCGCGGTAGTGGGAAGCAATGTCTATGTCATAGTGGAGCGCGACGAAAACTACTATTTGGAAGTGTTTGATAAAGACTGCTTTACCGACAGTACCTTACAAGGAAGCTCCTTAACCGCTAAAAGCACATGGAGCGGCCTTGATCACATTGAAGGCAAAGAAGTCGCCATTATCGCCGATGATTTAATCGTCGCTTCAAAGGAAGTTTCCGAAGGCTCTGTCACGCTTGATGTGGCAGCAAAAAAAGTAGCGATAGGACTTCCCTTCACGCACAAAGTAGTCCCCCTTCCGCCCGCTTGCGCTTCCTCTAATTCCCGAGCGGCAAAGGCGGTCCGCCTTGTTCGCGGCATCTTTCGCGTGCTTGATACTCCCGCCATTGAAATTGACACAGGCAGAGGATTGGAGCCGGCGCTTCCTTTATCGCTTGGCGGCACCGATAACTTTTCATCGGTTGCGAACAAGCATACCAAGGACATCATCTTGCAAGGCATAGGTTGGTCACGCAACATTCTTGATCCTTTGTGGAAAATAGAATCGTCCGCCCCCGCGCCTTTTAACCTTTTATCTGTAATAACCGAAATGAAAGAGAGTGAATAACATGGATTTAACATCAATTCTGGCGCTTGCCAGTATGGCGGTAGGCACCGTCACCGACATTGCCAAAACCAGTGCCGATAACGACGCCGCCAAGGCCGCCGCCGAGCGCAGAGCAAAAGAGCTCGCCTTGGAAAAAAACAAAGAAGAAAGAAAAGCAAAGAACCTTTTAAAAGAGCAACTGGCGAAACAACGCGCCGCCTTTGCCGCAATGGGATTAGATCCGGACGAAGGATCTTCGCTCGCCGTTTTAAACCGTATTCAAGACGACAGTGCAGAGGATTTAAAATACCTTCGCGAGGGCTACCTTCACAAGCTTGACAGAGCCGCGGACAGCGCCTCGGCCACCCAAAGGAAAAGCCTGCTGAGTTCGGCAGATTCGCTTACCTCCGGCACATCAAGATTTGCCTCGGAACTGAACAAATCGTAAGCACTTTAAAAAGCAAAAATGAAGGTAAACTCGGCCAACGATTTACCGTCCTTAAAGCAAGAATTAAGCGCCTTTTTGCCTTCGCGGATTTGCGAAGTGATGAACAGTTACGACGCCTTCGCCGCGGCCGATATCCCCGCCGATGCCAAAGGCTTTGCCGCTTATCACAGTGCCTGCAAAGCTGCCCTTGCTCACGCCGAAACCCTTTTAAAAATCGCAAAATGGAGCGAGGAAACACAAGATAAAGAAAGCCAAACCGACGATATAAAAGAACTGCTCGCCGAAGCAAACGAAGCCCTGAACTCTATGGAAGATGAAGAAGAATACACCTATGAATACGACGATTAAAGAAGATCCTTTTGCCGGACGCATTCCCACGCTTGAGGAGTTTGTTTGGATATGGAATCACTCGCAGGATATGTCTTTTCCTCATCACCATAAAGCGATGGCGAAGTGGCTTGAAAAAGTATTTATGTCCGACGACAAAAAGGCGCTTTTACTGGCGTTTCGCAATTCGGGAAAATCGACTTTGATAGGGCTTTTTTGCGCGTATATTTTAACGATAAAATCCGGCATAAGAATCCTTATCGTCGCCGCTGATTTTGAGCTGG
Organism: uncultured Pseudomonadota bacterium; assembly: GCA_902783675.1. Lineage (GTDB taxonomy): Bacteria > Pseudomonadota > Alphaproteobacteria > CACZRW01 > CACZRW01 > CACZRW01. The sequence goes on from CACZRW010000004.1 coordinate 4,919, forward strand.
CGAAAAAGATGGTGCGCAACATTAAGCGCATCATCGAACGCCACCCTTTAACCAAGCACCTTCGCCCCAGAGTAAAGGATCAATGGGCCTCGGACCGCTTTACGGTGAATAGGAAAAGCGAGCTTCGCGACCCTTCGGTTTTGGCAAAAGGTCTTGGCGCAAACATCACCGGTTCACGCGCCGACATTATCATTTGCGACGATGTTGAAGTGCCCAAAACCTGCTCCAGCGAAGCAAAAAGAAGGGACTTGCGCGCCAAGCTTTCCGAGCTGGATTTTGTCCTTACCCCGAACGGCATGATACTTTACATCGGCACGCCTCACACCTTTTACACGATTTACCAAACGACCTCGACCGACGAGAACCCCGCCTTTTTGGAAGGATACAAAACCTTGCGGATTCCGATTGTGGATAAAAGCGGCAACAGTGCTTGGAAAGAGCGCTTCCCCAAAGACAAAATCGAAAGCTTAAAGCAGCGCTCCGGCCCTAATAAGTTCATGAGCCAAATGATGCTGAAGCCGATAAACTTCACCAAAGGCAGGCTTGATGTTGACCGCTTGCAAGTCTATGACGACGAGCTTTTGTATAAAGAAAGTAATCGCTCCTCAAGCCTTTTTATAGGCACGAAAAAGATGCTTTCGGTGTCCGCGTGGTGGGATCCCGCATGGGGCAAAAAGCAAGGCTTGGACGGCAGTGTTATCGCTTGCGTTTTTACCGGCGCTGACGGGCTTTACCACTTGCACAAGGTGAAGTATCTGGAGGTGAGCGACGACGACAATCAAGCCACGCGCCAAGCGCTGGAAGTAATCGCCTTTATCAAGGAAAACCACCTGCCCGCCATTCACATTGAAAGCAACGGCATCGGTAAGTTTCTTCCGAGCATTTTGCGCCAAGAATTAATAAACCAAGGCGTAAGGTGCGGGGTTATTGAAAGCACTTCGCATAAGAACAAAGTCGAAAGAATAATTGAGGCCTTTGACGCCCCGCTTGCCAACCGCGCTCTGCTTGTGCATAAAAGCGTCTTTGACACGCCTTTTATAACCGAAATGCGAGAGTGGACACCGCTCGGCTCGGGACACGACGACGGCTTGGACGCGGTCGCCGGCTGCCTTTTATCCGAACCGATAAGGACGGCAAACACCATACAAACCACCCCTGTAAAAATGCAAAATTGGCAAGGCGGCGGCAGCTTCGTTGCCTCCTCCGATTTTACTTTTTAAGGAAAACTTCAACCTAAAAAAACAAAGACAAACACAAAGGATAAAAAATGGAAAACCTCTCCGATATTAATCTGCTTTGGTGGATAAGCGTTTTTGAATTGCCCGCAATGGCGGCGCTTTTCGGAATGATTATTTATAACCAACGGCAGACCGAAAAAAGCATTTTAAACATACATAATTTTGTTGATGGAAACATCGTAAAGATAAAGGAATCCTTGTCCTCCTACAAGCTGGAAGTCGCAAAAAACTACGCCTCGCTCAGCTACTTAAACGCCGTTGAAAAGCGTTTAACCGAGCACCTTTTGCGCATTGAAAACAAGCTTGATAAGAAGGAAAGATAACCTTCTTTTATGCACTTTATAAGCCCTTTGCCGCTTTGTAAGAAAAGCGGTTTTTTTAACCTCGTTTTTAACTCTAACCAAAGAAAGGAAAACAAAATGATTTATGCAAATGACAACTATGACAAAGACACTTTTTGCCAAGGCTATTGCTGCGGCGCGGTGGACATTCTCGCGCGCACGATTTACGGCGAAGCAAGAGGCGAAGGATTAAAGGGCATGGAGGCCATCGCTTCTGTCGTCATAAACCGCGTGCGCTTTGCCAGAAGTAAAGGCGGGTGTTGGTGGGGAGCGACGGTCAAAGATGTCTGCCTTCGCCCTCGTCAATTTTCGTGCTGGAATGAAAGCGATCCCAACTATGACTTAATACAAAAGGTTGACGGAACCGACCGCGTTTTTGCTCTTTGCCAACGCATAGCCAGAAGGGCGGTGTGCGGTGTTTTGCCTGATAAAACAAGGGGCGCCACTCACTATCATCACCGCAAAGCAAATCCGCTTTGGGCCGCCACTGCAGTCCCTTGCGCCGAAATCGGCAACCACATTTTTTACAGCGACATTTCCTAAAGTCATAAAGAAAGGAAAAAATAAATGAGCGATAACTTTTTATAAAAGCATTATTCCGGGATTATAGCTCTGGCGAATGTAATTTTTTGCGCCTTGAAATAATCCAGAACCGCATTAGAAGCACAATCCGCAGGATACTTTATATCGTGAGATGAACCGTCGGAAACATCAATTCTTTCAACTATGCCTTTTGTCCGGCACAAGTACTCGCACCAGTAATAAATGCCTTTTTCATTAAAGAAAAACATCTCGTCATAATTGTTACAACTTGGCTTATAACTTACCGGACGCTCGTCGGCAGAATGAACGATATAAAGCCTCCTTTGCGGCACCTCAATATCATCTTTTGTCAGCAAAAACAAATAACGATTTTTGTCATCGATATTAAAATCCAAACGATGCCAACTGGTCAAAGGCTGGCAGGTAGCGGTTTTTGCGATTAATGCATCTTTATCATAAACGGCAAAGTCGCTTTTGATTGTAAATTGGTCCGCCTTGAAACCGGATATTAAGCGTTGCTCACCCAAGATGCGCTCTGATTCCGAACCGGGGGCAGAACAAGTGGCCAAGGCGAACAAGCACACAAAAACAACGGCTATTTTCATTTGTTCCTCATAGTCTTTTCTAAAACACACTTTATCATAACAAACTTTGCAGTTAAAGGGAAATGGCAAGAGAAAGTGGCGGGTAGCGCGTCTATTGACAGTCGGGGAAACATTGACCATAGTGCCATAAGGAGATTCAAGAAGAAGTATTATGAAGAAGTTTTTTAAAGACCGATTTGATAACCGCAAAGATTTGATTTACTTCGTAAACACAATTTCTTTCACCTTTGTTTATCTTCTTGCATTTTGGTGGGCGTTAGCCATAGTTTTGTGCACGATTTTTATCTCTCGCGAAGCCCCTGGCTTACAAACACTGATAGACTGCCTTGACATGTTCATCGCACCTTTGGCTTTAAATCTGCCGATATTTTTAGGGTTCAATTTGTTACTTTTCATTTTGCCCGAAATCTTTTTTAGAGGCCTTAACAAGCTGTTTATAAAAGTGCACAATCTGCTTGGAGATTTTGTCATTTCATACATTGGATTTATAGGCAAAGTATCCTATGTTCCTTTGGTTGTTATGCCCGCAATGATGTATTTATCATACACCTCTGCCTTCAGCGATGAGATAAAAGATTATTGCTCAAGCACCATCTTATATTTCACTTTCATATCAGTTTTGCTTTTGCCGTTTTTATTCACCAAAAGATATCTTGCCGAAACTTCAAAACCAAAACAAAAGAAGGTTAAGTAGAACAACATGCCGCGAACGAAAATAGCAAAAGAGAAAATGCAAAAAACGGATATGGACATAGCTTTTTCTTCGAGCTTTTTGCCGAAGTTAAGCAGGTCTTTTTTGCTGATAATTTTAAGCCTCTTTTGCCTTGGGTTTACTGCACAAAAAACTTTTGCCGAAGTCGTGTCTTACAAGGCTTTGACTCTCGCCTCTGCCGCCGCTGATTTTGCCAAAATCGGACTGCAAAAATCTGCCGCTACGGACGCTTTTGCCTCTTTAAACAAAGACGATTTTGCCGATATTCCCGACGATCGTTTTTTCATATCAAAGTTAAATGGCGACGATTATTTGCTCATCACGGACACTTGGCAAGTTTGCGGAACTGCGGGCTGCGAGGGATATATCTTCGCACTCAAAGATAAAAAGCTTATCAAAAAATCCGTCGCCGAAGGTCGCTTTTTCTGCTCTGTGAATGAAGATAAAGCGCGTTGCAATTACCATGTCGAGACTTATGATTTTTATAAACTGGACAGCAAAGAGCTATCCGTAATCGGCTTGCAACCTGCCATAAAAATAAGCAATTTTAAGGGTAAAGATGCGCAAAATCTTTTCATTACGCAAAGCTCGTCAGGCGCATATCTTTTGTTAACTTACGACGAAACTTGTAACCGCGAAGGGCAAATGTGTCGCGTTGATAATTTAATAAAAAATGCAAACGGTTCATTCGCCATTGCCGCGCACCCGAATTACGATATGACTTGCTATGATTATAGCGGTTCGGGCGCGCTTATTTGCATGAGTAAAAATCGTTTTGAGGAACGGCTTGAATCCGGCAAAGACTTCGCTGCGGAAGCTGACAATCCGAAGCTTTGGCGCAAGTAAATATCCAAAAGGTTGGTAAAATGCACATATCAAACAAAGCAAAAAACATAATGCAAAAGGCAGGAGTCTTTGCGCTTTATTTCCCTTTTATCTGCGTATCCGTTTTGATGGCATACAATGTTTTTTTGTGTTGGCTTTGCATCGAAAATGCAGGCTATTCTTTATGTAGCAACCTTCCCGGAAAAGCAAACCTTCCCGACGAAATTTTTTCTTTTGTGCTGGTAAATGTTTTACTTTTGCCGATATATTTAAGTTACTTCATCACGAAAAAATGGAAGCTCAGGCTGTTTTGGCTGCTGGGTTGGCCACTGCTCCTTGTCTTAACTTTAAAACTTTATCTGATGCTTTAAAACAATAAACCTAACCCAAAAGGAAACTGTGATGAACTCGTTCAAAGAAAGTATAAAAAGTATCGCAAATAATAAATGGGTGCGAATGATAAAAAAGATATGCGGCGCATTGCTAATCATTTCCGCCGTTATTTTTATCCTTACCGTTTTCCTTGGCGACTTCAATCTTTTTAATGCGTCAAGACCGGACATAGTCGGCTTTAGAAAAGATGTTATAACTCTTTTCACATGCGTCTTTATCTTAAGTTGGTTTGTCAATAAAAAGATAATGATACTGATTTGGCTTTTTGCTTTTTTTGAAGTTTACCAAATGTCTCTTCGCATTCCGGAACTTTACGAGCAGCAAGTTTACGAACACTGCGCCGATGTAAATTGCGATGCGGAAAAGTGCCTTAAGGATCACTG
>CACZRW010000005.1 GCA_902783675.1 uncultured Pseudomonadota bacterium
CACAAGCGTTGCCCAGCTTTTCATCAGCGTGGGCATGGCCTTTTTCACCATAGGCACGGCGGTTTACGGCTTTATATCCGACCGCTATGGACGCAAACCGACTATGCTCATAGGGCTTTTGCTATACACTTCGGGCAACTTAATATGCGCATTTTCGCCGAGCGTGGCGCTTTTTCTTATAGGAAGGTCCATAACCACCTTTGGCGGAGCTGGCATTGCAACATCTATAAGAGCCGCAATAAGTGATGTTTACGGCATAAAGAAATCAACCGGCGTTTACTCTTGGATGGCGGTTGCCATGGTTCTTGTGCCGCTGGTAGCTCCGACGCTGGGCGGATACATTACTCAAATATCATCTTGGCACTGGGTATTTATAGTCATGTCCACCATGGGTCTGTTAGCCCTTATCTCCACTTTTATGCTGATAAAAGAAACCCTTTCCAAAAAGGAAGAATTAAAGGAAAGAAAAGTTGAATTATCCAAAGACATAAAAATGGTAATCCGCAGCAAACAATGGTGGATATACGCCCTTTTATGCGGCATCATCACATCAATTTCCTTTGCCTTTACCTCGGGCATGCCATACATAGGAAAAGACCTTTTCAAACTGTCTCCGGCAGAATATGGCACTTGGCTTATTTTGGGAGCAACAGGATACTTTATAGGCAGCATGGTAAGTGCAAAAATTGCAGAACATAAAACCGTCGCCTTTATGACCACGGTAGGCACAAGCATATCCTTGGCTTTTTCGCTTTTACTGGTCGCGTCATATTACTTTAACTTTATGTCGCTTTTAAGCATATTTGCCACTATGAGCTTTATGAACTTCGGCGCAGGGCTGGTCGTCCCCTCGGCAATGTCTGCCGCCATAAACATTAAAGGCGCACCGAAAGGCGCCGCGACATCCATGCAAGGACTAATCCACACGGCCATTCCGATATTCGGCGTCCAGTTTGTAGGCTACGCCTACGACAAGACCGTAGTGCCGCTTTTCATGATAATATTGCTTTTTGCCTTTTTAAGCTTTGTCATCGCCTTAATAGGCAGGCGTCTTAATCTTTGACCTGCTACCGCCGGCAACCGCGGGCGACACGGTAAAGTATACTTGCGTGCTTGATGCATCACCTTCAAGCTGAATCGTCGCCACTCTCTCCCCGTGCGAGAAAGTCAAAACGCTGGATTTAGAGCGCACCACGGTAACCTCTGTCCACCCGAACTTTGGCATTTCTGACAAATAAAAATCAAAAAGCGAGCCTTGCGAATACGGCGCCGATATTACCAGCCGCCCCATCCACTGATTCTGCCCGCCAAAGACCAAAGTCTTTGTCAAATCCATTTGCGCGTTCTCCGGAACGGGAATATCCGCGAATTGAGCAAAGTTAGGAGGAATTGGCTTTTCCTGCCCCGTAGCCTTATCAACATTTTTTGAAGATGACATCAATGGTTCATTACTGGCAAAGGGATTATTCCCGGTACATGCCGAAGTCATGGCGAAAGCACCTGCGAGCAACAATAAAACTGACTTTTTCATATTTCCATCCTTGCAAAAAATAAAAGTTACGTCTAACCTACCTTTATGACGAAACCACATATTATTGTTCTTGGCAACGAAAAAGGTGGCACCGGCAAATCAACGCTGGCTATGCACATTATCACTTATTTATTAAAAGAAGGTAAAAAAGTCGCAAGCCTGGATTTAGACGGCCGTCAAGGCACCCTTACCAACTACATCAAAAACCGCAAGGAATACGCCAAGTTGCACCACATTAACCTTTCCCAGCCCGAGCACATTTCGGTCTACGCAAACCCTTCTGCCGTCCCCGCAATTATAAAACAAGAGCTTGACTCACTTGATAATCTTATAAACGAGCTTAAAGAACAAAGCGATTACATCATTATTGATACGGCAGGCTCGGACAACTACCTTATGCGCGCGGGGCATTCTTATGCGGACACTCTTATCACTCCCATAAATGAGAGCCTGATTGATTTAGATGTTATCGGTAAGGTCAATCCCAAAACCATAAAGATTGAAAGCCTTAGCCCGTATGCCGAGACGGTTTGGACGGCCAGACAAAAGCGCGCTCTGAACCGCCAGCCTCCTCTAAACTGGTTTGTCTTGCGCAACCGCCTTATGTATATACCCAACAACAATCGCAAATTACTCGATAAGCTCATAGGCGAACTGGCAAAAAGGGTCAGCTTCACCCCTCTTGCCGGACTTGGCGAACGCGTCATTTATAAGGAGCTGTTTTTAAAAGGCCTGACAATCTTGGACTTACGGGAAAGCGGCATTGATGTCAGACTTGGCGTCTCTCACATTGCCGCCAAGCGCGAGATTGAAAACCTTATGGAGGCCGTAACAAGATGATATATTCCCTGCTGTGCGGACTACTTCTGCTTATCATATTCCTTTTGTTTAAAGGCACGGACTTTCAAGCAAAATCCGCCTTAAAGCCCAAAGCTAATCTTAAAACAAAAAGTAAAAAGGACAGGAAAAACCGCATTAAAACCGCCCTTGTAGTCCTTGCCATAGGCATTCTTGTCGCCCTTATGGCCACCGGTAAAATATCAGCGGTAGCGGCGGCTCTTGGAACACTTTTAATCCTTGCCGCGCGCCTTTTACAGGTGTGGATTTTATACCTTAATGTAAAAGGTAAAAAAGGCGCGTCCTCACCTTTCCGCAAAACTAAAATGACCAAAGAGGAAGCCTATCGGGTTCTGGGCTTAAAACCGAACGCATCTCAAGAAGAAATCCGCAAGGCTTACAAGGACTTAATGACCAAACTCCACCCCGACCACGGAGGCAATGATTATTTGGCCGCGCGCCTTAACGAGGCAAAAGACATCTTGCTTAAATAGCCCCGTTGTATTAAGAGTTATTCCCAAAGAAGGAGAGTATTATGAATATAGTTGTCATCGGCACCGGTTATGTAGGTCTGGTAAGCGGCACCTGCTTTGCAGAGTTTGGCTTTAATGTCACTTGCGTTGATAAAATTGCGGAGAAAATTACAAAGTTACAACAAGGAATTGTCCCTATATACGAGCCCGCACTTGATGATATGGTAAAAAGGAATATCGCCGACGGCAGGCTTTCTTTTTCTTGCGATTTAAAAGACGCTTTGAAGAACTCCGATGTAGTATTCATCGCCGTCGGCACTCCCACGAAAAAGGATGACGGTTGCGCCGACTTGCAATATGTTTACGCCTCGGCCAAAGAAATCGCTTTAAGCCTTGACGACAGATACCGCCTTATAGTCGTAAAATCCACCGTCCCCGTCGGCACGGGTCGCAAAGTCGCCCAAATCATCAAAGTCAATAATGAAAAGGCAAACTTTGACATGGCATCAAATCCCGAGTTTTTAAGGGAAGGCTCGGCAATAGAAGACTTTATGTACCCCGACCGCGTAGTCATCGGCACCGACACCGAAAAGGCGCAAAAGATAATGGCAAAGCTGTATGAACCGCTATCCAAAGACAATGTGCCTTTACTGTTCACCGAAATAGAAACATCGGAGCTTATCAAATACACCGCGAACGCTTTTCTGGCGATGAAGATTACCTTTATCAACGAAATATCCGACCTTTGCGAAAAGTGCGGCGCAAATATCCGTGATGTAGCCAAAGGCATAGGGCTCGACTCACGCATAGGCTCAAAGTTCCTGCAAGCCGGCCCCGGATACGGTGGCTCTTGCTTCCCAAAGGACACTTTAGCGCTTATCCAAATCGGCAAGGAATACTCCTCGCCCATACGCTCGATTGAAACGGTTGTCTCCATAAACGAAAAGCGCAAAAAGGACATGGCATACCGCATTATTGATGCTCTTGGAGGCAGCGTGGAAGGTAAAGACATAGCCGTCCTCGGCGTTACCTTTAAGCCCAACACCGATGACATGCGCGAGGCCCCTGCTCTGGACATTCTGCCCATATTAACCAAGGCCGGCGCCAAATTAAAAGCTTACGACCCCAAAGGCATGGACGAAGCCGCCAAACTTTTAAAGGATATTGAATGGACGGCTTCCTCAAGCGAAGCTCTTAAAGATGCTGACGCTTTGGTTATATTAACCGAGTGGGAAGAGTTCTATAAAATCACTCCGACAGATCTAAAAAAGCTCATGAAGGGTAAGACTATCATAGACCTGCGCAATGTTATGGACTTAAAAGCAATGAAGGACGAAGGCTTTACATACTCTTGCATAGGTTGCTGACAACTTCAAAAAGGACGAGGGAAAAATGCTTATAGACACCGTTAAAACCACTCCTTTCACGGATCAACGCCCCGGCACATCGGGACTTCGCAAAAAAGTAAAAGTTTTTCAAGAACCTCATTACCTTGAAAACTATATTGCCGGCATTTTCCTGACTTTGGGAGAAAAGGCCGTAAAAGGCGAAACTCTGGTCCTTGGCGGCGACGGCAGATACTTTAACCGTGAAGCAATCCAAATCATCATCAAAATGGCTTTAGCTTACGGCTTCGGCAGGATTATGGTGGCAAAGGACGGCATTTTATCCACTCCCGCCACATCTTGCGTCATCAGAAAACATAAAGCGTTAGGAGGTATAATCCTGTCCGCAAGCCATAATCCCGGGGGTAAAGACGGCGATTTCGGCATAAAGTATAATATCTCTAACGGCGGGCCTGCTCCCGAAAAAATCACGGAAAGCATATTCGCCGCCAGCAAAACCATTACCGAGTATAAAATAGCTCATCTTCCCGACTTTCCCCTTGACGAGATAGAAACATTCGTTCTTGAAAGCGGACAAGAAGTCGCAGTATTTGACGGCATATCCGATTATGTCGAACTTATGGAAGATTTGTTTGATTTCAATTTGTTAAAGCAAGCAATTAAAGCAGGACTTAAACTTAAATATGATGCTTTACACGCTGTCACGAGCCCCTATGCCAAGCGTATTTTTGAGATCGAGCTTGGGGCTCCCGAAGGCTCGGTGATAAACGCCGACCCCCTGCCCGATTTTGGCGGCGGTCACCCCGATCCTAACCTCACATACGCGAAGGAACTTGTCGGAATTATGAACGGCAAAGATGCCCCCGACCTTGGTGCGGCTTCGGACGGCGACGGCGATCGCAACATGATACTGGGCAAAAACTTCTTTGTCAGCCCCAGTGACAGTTTAGCGGTTATAACGGCAAACTACGGTGTTGCAAAGGCTTATAAAGACGGTCTGTTTGGCATTGCCCGCTCTATGCCCACCAGCCTCGCCGTTGATAAAGTCGCCGAGAAGTTGGGTTTAAATGTTTACGAAACGCCCACCGGCTGGAAGTTCTTTGGCAATCTTATGGACGCGGACAAAGTAACCATTTGCGGCGAAGAAAGTTTCGGCACCGGCTCTAATCATGTCCGCGAAAAGGACGGCATTTGGGCAATTCTATTCTGGCTTAACATCTTGGCAAGCACTAAAAAGTCCGTCGCGGAAATAGTAAAGGATCATTGGGCAAAGTTCGGTCGCAATTACTATTCAAGGCACGACTACGAAGCCGTAGATACCTCTGTCGCCAACACCATGATGGAGAATCTTCGCAAGCAACTTGCTGACTTAAAAGGACAAATCTTTGGCGATTATCAAGTAGCTTTTGCGGACGACTTCTCTTATACCGACCCCATAGACGGCTCTGTATCCGAGCACCAGGGCATTCGCGTAATCTTTACCGATGGCTCGCGCATAGTTTACCGCATATCGGGCACGGGCACGGTCGGTGCCACCATAAGGATTTATCTTGAAAAGTATGAACCAGACATAAACAAACAAGACCTTGAAGTGCAATCCGCCCTTCAAAGTCTTGCCCAAATAGCCTTAGAACTGTCGCAAATATCGAAGCTTTCCGGCAAAGAAAAGCCCGACATCATCGTTTAACGGAATTAGTCAAACAAGCTTTTCAAAGTGTTAATAACCCCGCTGCCGTTTTTAAGCAGTGCCTTTGCTCCGTCGCTGGCAACAACGCTTAACGCGCTTGCCGAGAACGCCGACATACCTTGAGCAATCACTTCGGCAATAGCGGCTCCCTTATCCTCTGAGCCGATATTTTTAAGCGTCAAAGCGGGAATATCCAAAGTAATGTCCGCACCTTGTTTGGTCAGCCCTGCCCCGACAGCAACCTTGCCGTTAGTAAAGGTAAACTCCTTTACAAAGACTTTCATTGATGCATCTTCATCATCGGCCTTAGCCTCGGCTTTAGCCGCCTTGCCGGACTTTTTCTTAGATTCACCTAAGAAGGAATTGATATTGTCCATCAAGACCGAAACATTAGATTTGCCGGACTTTAATTCATAAAAGAACTCTGCTCCGTCCACTTCAATCTTGTTAATCACAACTACATCTTTCATCAAAGTAGACATTTGCACATCGACAGCAACCTTACTCAAAACAAACACCGAGGCATCGGAAAATCCTTTAGGATTAGCAACATCAACCCCGCTTATGGTAAAATCGCCGCTGAACAAGCCCAAGCTCACGGAATCAACCGACACTTGAGTTTTAGTAACCTTAGGGGCGACATTGTTAACGGCAGTTTTCACAATTTCATCTAAAAACAACACCGCACCGCCGACAGCCAAAATAACAACCGCCAACACCGCATAGATTATTTTTCTTTTCTTTGTCATTTTATCAAACCTTTCCTATACAAAGTTATCACAACAACCCGTTTACTTTAAACGAAAAATATCCTCTGACCGATACTATAATATGATCAATAAGCTTAATATCCATAAAAGACAACCCATCTTTTAGGGTTTTAGTCACCAGCTTGTCCTCTATGGAAGGCTTACAATCGCAAGAGGGATGATTGTGAGCTATCACCACTCCGGCCGCACCGATATACATAGCCTTTTTCACAACCTCTTGCGGATAAAAATTGACTTGAGAAAGCGCACCCTTGCTTTGTATTTCATCGGCAATAATGCAGTTTTTGGCATCAAGGTAAATAACTCTGACATTTTCCTCGGTATTATAAGCAAGCGACGCCCGACAATAATCAAGTAATTTATCCCAAGAACTTATAACAGACTTTTTTGCTAAATCCACTTTAAGCATTCTAACCGCGGTTATTCCCACAATTTTCACAACCGCTGCCGTAGTTTCCTTTACCCCCGGCACCTCCATTAAACTATCAACACTTGCATTAACCACGCCGGCTAAGGTTTTGTATTTATTGATTAAACTTTTCGCAATAGGCTTTACATCTTTTCTGGGAATAGCCACCATAAGAAGATATTCCAGCAGCTCATAGTCAAGCAGAGCGTCGGTATTTCCGCTTAATATTTTATCCCTCAGGCGCTCTCTATGCCCTTGTTTATCATTATCAGCGATAGAAACACTCTTACCCATTTTTGCTCACAACACATAAGGAGGCTTATGATATCCCTTAGGCGACAAGGTGAATATCTCCGCCCCGTTTTCGGTTATGCCGATAGTATGTTCAAACTGAGCCGAAAGCGACCTGTCTCTGGTTACGGCGGTCCAACCGTTATCCAGTATTTTAGCTTGATATCCGCCGATATTTATCATTGGCTCAATCGTGAATATCATGCCTTTTTTAAGCACCAAACCCTGTCCTCTTTTGCCATAGTGCAACACATTAGGCTCGGCATGGAAAGTCCGCCCTACTCCGTGCCCGCAAAAATCCCTTACCACGGAATACCTTTGCCCCTCGGCATACTTTTGGATAGCATAACCGATGTCGCCTAAAGTATTGCCTGGCTTAGCCTCCTCAATTCCCAGCATCATAGCTTCATAAGTAGCCGCCACCAACCTTTTTGCCTTGATAGGGACATTGCCTATTTCATACATACGACTGGTATCACCATACCACCCGTCAAGTATCACGGTCACATCGACATTAACGATATCGCCGTTTTCCAGCCTTTTCTCCCCGGGGATGCCGTGACAAATAACATGATTAACCGAGATGCAAGAACTTTTAGGATAACCCCTATATCCCAAAGTAGCGGGCACTGCCTTATGAGCTACGATAAAATCGTGGATAAGGTTGTCCAAATCCTCGGTTTTAGCACCCGCCACCATATAAGGGGTAATATAATCCAGAACCTCTGCCGCCAACTTTCCGGCCTTGCGCATAGAGGCAAAATCAGCTTCGGAATGAATAACTACATCTTCACTCATAGGTTTATTCCCAAGCTCCCGTTCCCCGATTAAGCCTTAATATCTCGGACATGACCGAATGCTTACCGTTAGATACATTAAGCACATCAAGATTAAAGACCAGCTCTCTGTAATCATAGGTAACATTGACCGGCTTTGCATTTAGGGCGAAAGATGCGGAAAGCTCAAAATCATAAGGCTTTTCCTTATCGGTGCTTACTATAACTTTATCCATACGACCAAGACGCTTTTCAATTTGCGCTCTGACAACCCCTACATCTATATTAGTAAAATCAACTGCCGAAGAAACCTCTCCCACATAGATAACAGGCTTTTTTGCAGCATCTTCCTTTGCGAACATAGGCGCCACGAATTGCGTAAGCGTCCGCTCTACCATCAAGGAAATATCCCTGACCGTCGGTTGTTGCTCTTCGGCAATTGGCACTATAGCAGGAGTGCCCGCGCACCCGCTTATAACCACAAGCACCAGACCGATAACATATTTGCCTAATTTATTCATTTTTATATTCTCCTAACTAACTATTCTTCAAAAACGAAACGCTCCGCATCTTCGGGAGTATCGGGGGCTTTTGTCGTAGCATAGCCCGTGACTCTGAATCCCAAAGGATTTTTCATCTGATCTTCTTTGTTCTGCCCTTGTATATTTGAAACGGCCCTGACCGTAGCATACCAAGACTGCACTTCCGGCTTATCTCTGTCGTTATAAGTATCAATGGTCTCGTATCTCACGCGCCAAGTCACATCGCTCAACTTCTTAACCCAAAGGATTTTAATTTCCCTGGACATTTCATACTTTTTGACATCGCTCAAGAACCGTTGCAACTCCACCCTGTTAGCGGCAGAGACAGCGGTACTTGACATAACATCAATCAAGTTACCCGGACGCATGGATCTGGTCATAACATCAATATCCGGAACAATCGTATTACGCATTCTGACATAATCGGCAACCAGCTTCTCCATAATAAAGTCCATAGCCTCGACTCTGGCGGTAAAGCGCCCGATAGGCTCAATATCACTGTCGTATTTATTAAGCACCATAAACCGCGGCGTCGTATTTACCTGTGGCGGCAAAAGGTAAAGAATAGATGACAGAATCATAGTCGCGCACATGCTGATGACCGAGGCAATAGTCATAATTCTGGCGGTGTGCAGATAGCGCCTTTCGGGCATTGCGGGTACATGGACCTTTGCCGGATAGGCCCCAAGGAGATCGTTGGACCTTCCCTCGGTCAAGTTCAAAATAAGTTTTAAAAACCTAGAAGTACCACCCATTAACGACCTCTGCCTTTTCCTTTTTTAGCTTTGGATTTTACCTCGGCGCGCTTAATGCTCTTGATATGCTTGATATTAAACCAAGAAAAAATAAAAATCACCAAGATATTTAACACGATTAAAGGTATTAAAGCGCTTTGCAACAATTCATCAAAATTGATTTTTGAGATTTTATCCAACGAGATTTTTTCCAAAGTTAATTCGCTGACATCTCTGTTACCGACACCGTTTTTCCTGCTCCAGTTAAAGGTTTTTCCGGCTTTTATATGATTATAGACTTGCGCTAACTCATATAAAGCTTTTTCATCTCCCTCACCGCTTCTTCTTAATATCCACACATTATCGGCTTCTTTCTCGGCGTCATCACCGACATTTAAGCTGTCATCATCAACATAACCGGTTTTAAAAATCGCCTTTGGAATACCGGCCTTAGCCGCCATTATATAGTATTTTGCGGCCTTTTCACCGTCTGCCCCTGCGAACTTTTCATCTTCGTATATCTCGGCGAGCTTCAAAGCCGCATAACCCGAGCCGCCATCGGCCGCCTTTTCAAGCAAAGCCAGCGCTCTATCCATATCTTTGCTCACCAAGACTCCGTCCGCATAATACCCGCCCAACAAGTATTGAAAGAAAGGCTTGCCGGCATCGGCGGCTTTGGCATAAATGTCAATTGCTTTATCGTTATCCTTAGCCGTCCCTATGCCCTCAATATACATACGCCCAAGCATAAATATGCCGCCCGGATTGCCTTTCTTTGCTGCCTTTGCGAAGGAATTAAAGGCACCCTCATCGTCCAAGGGTATCCCGCGCCCGTAAAGATACATGACACCCAGCTCAAAATCCGCCCTGGCATCACCTTCATCGGCGGCCTTTTGAAACACTTTAAACGCCTTTGCAAAATCGCCGTTTTCATAAAGTTCGGAAGCTACATTATAATAATCGCTATCTTTAGCATTGCCGATAAAAGGTAAACCTGCCGCCACAAAGCACAAAAGCGCAAATCCGAAAGACCTTTTAAACATTTTCACCATCATGTCACACTCACGCCAAAAACATACTTATTCGTATATACCTCATCACCGACTCTTTTTCCAGCACTAAATCAAATCAATTGCCGCTTTTATCGCCTTATCAACGCCCGTAAAAACTTCGCTTACATTTTGCGCCAACATATAGCAGGGAGTGGTGACAATCTTGTTTACCTTATCCACGGTAATCTCGGTAGCGCTTTTGCTTTCGGCTGTTCCGCCCATTTTGGCAATAGCCTCACCCACCGTTTCATCATTGCCGACGGTAACAACACTTCCTTTAAGCACCCTTGCAACCAGCACCGGAGCTATACACAAAGCGACAATAGGTTTGCCGAGTTCATGCGTCTCAAGTATAGCTTTTTTAACATCATCATTAACCTCACAATCCACACCTTGATAGGCAAAGGAGCAAAGGTTCTTAATCGCTCCGGCCCCGCCCGGAAAAACCAAAATATCAAAATCGGCAGGATTGTATTCCCTAAGGTCCTTTATATTACCTCTGGCAATCCTTGCCGCCTCAAGCATAACCCTGCGTTTCGCCCCCGTAGGAGCGCCCGTAAGATAATTAACTTCGTCAAAAGTAATATCCGGAGCAAAACATTGATACTCTCCGCCCGCATTGCTTATCGCGAGCAAAGCCGAAACGGACTCGTGTATTTCGCTTCCGTCTTTCATTCCCGCGCCCGAAAGCACAACGGCAAAAGCAAGCTTTCCTGACATGCCAACCTCCCTAAAACATTTTTCTTTACTTTAAGGTTAAAGCATACTAATCAAAACTCAAACAAAAAACAGCAAAAGGAAAAGAAAAAAAATGACAGCAGAAATGAGCTTACTTGCAAACGGTATTCGTGTTGTGACGGATACCATGAAAGATGTTGAGACCGTATCTTTAGGCATGTGGGTAGACACGGGCTCCCGTAGCGAAACCAAGGAGCTAAACGGCATCTCGCATGTTATAGAACATATGGTTAGCAAAGGGACAAAGACACGCACCGCCAAACAAATATCCGAGGAGATTGAAAACATCGGCGGCATCATGAATGCCTATACTTCCCACGAAGAAACCGCCTATTATGTCAAAGTTTTAAAAGGCGATGTAGAGCTTGCCACCGACATCACCGCCGACATTCTTTTAAACCCGACATTCATATCCGAGGAGCTGGAAAGAGAAAAAGGCGTAATAATCCAAGAAATAGGCATGCATTACGACGATCCCGAGGACCACGCCTTTAACCTTCTCCAACAACAGGCGTTTAAGGACCAAGCCATTGGCTGGCCTGTCATAGGCACCGCCGAGAATATCAAAAGCTTTACCAGCACCTCGCTTAAAGAATTCATGAACAAACAATACTTTGGCTCTCGCATGGTATTTTCCGCCGCCGGTAACATCTCCCACGAAGAAAATGTCAAGCTTATAGAAAAGTACTTCGGCTCCGTTCCCAAAGACGGCGCGCCTTTACCTACCAACCCCGCCCGATACATCGGCGGAGAGATAAAGCAATCCCGCCCGATTGAACAGGCGCAAATTATCTTGGGTTTTGAGGGCTTAAGCAGCAAATCCGACGACTACTTCGTTCTGGGCGTGCTCAATACTATCTTGGGCGGTGGCTTGTCCTCTCGCCTTCATCAAGAAATCAGGGAAAAGCGAGGCCTGGTATACTACACATGCTCATTCAACTACGCCTTTGACGATACGGGACTATTCGGCATATACGCGGGCACAGGCAAAGAAAGCGTCCCCGAACTAATCCCCGTAGCCATAAATGAAGTAGGTAAAATCACAAAGGAACTTGTAAGCGACGAGGAAATAAACCGCGCCAAAACGCAATTAAAGTCGCACATTTTGATGGCAAGCGAAAGCACTTCGGCAAGATGCGACAAGAACGCACGCAAGACCTTGCTTTTCGGCAAACCCATTTCCATGGCTGACAGCGTCGCAAAGATTAACGCCGTCACCAAAGACGATGTTCAAAAGCTGGCGAACAAAATATTTAGAAGCAAGCTCACTCTTTCTACACTGGGAGCAATTGAGAAAACCCCTTCCTATGAAGAGATTACCGAAGCTTTAAGCGTTGCCCTGGTATAAAGTAAGAAAGGACGGATCGACCCCTATTCTCTCCATGGCGGCATTCCACTTTTTCGCAAAGGGCACATTGAAAATCAAATCTTCGTCGGCATCAACCACCAACCAAGAATTGCCTTTCATCTCTTCCTCAAGCTGCCCCGGCTCCCAACTTGCATAACCAAGAGCCACCATTGCCGACTTAGGCCCTCGCCCTGCCGCGATTGCGCCCAAGATATCCAAAGTTGAAGTAATGGCTATTCCGTTTTTAATTGAAAGCGTTGAGGACAAGAAATAATCAGCCGAGTGAATAACAAATCCTCTGGTACTTTCAACAGGTCCGCCGAATATAACATCGGGGCGATATTTTATCTTATCTGGTTCGACTTTGATATTAAGGTGCGAAACAAACTCATCAAACTTTACCGGCACCAAAGGACGATTTATCACCAGCCCCATAGCCCCTTCTTTAGCGCAAGCGCACAAGAATATCAAAGAGCGATCAAAACGCACATCCTCTATTCCGGGGACTGCCACCAAGCATTTACCCGCCAGCGAAATAGACTCAGTCTTCTGCACATGTCCTTTTTTATCGGTTCTAATAATTTTACTGCCCTTACCAGCCATAAAAATATCCTCTACCTTTTTCAAAATATGATGTTATAATTTAAACATTATTTGAGTAAGAGTAAAGGCGATATGAAAGGAAAACCTGATATATGGGTGTTTGACGACGGCAGAGCGGGAACATTCAATCAAGCGCTCGCAGTTGCCGAAGCTTTGCCTTTCCCCTTTGTTATCAAAAAGATAGAATACACACCGTTTGCCAAGCTTCCCAACTTTATCAGAGGAAGCGGCAAAATCGGCATATCCGAAAAAACTATAAAAGCTCTACTAAAAGATAGGGAAAAACTTCCCGACATCATCATTACCGCCGGCAGAAGGTGCGCTCCCTTGGCTCGTCATATCCGCAAGCTTTCGCGAGGGAAAACGCAAATAGTCCAAATTATGTATCCCGGGCGCATCGGTCTTTCCGACTTTGCTCTGGTCGTAATTCCCGGACACGATAACCTTGGCATAGCATCAAAAGAGAATGTCCTTGAGATTACCGGCGCCCCTCACCGCATATCGGAAAAGGTGCTGCGCGATGCCACAAAAAAGTGGCACAAGATTTTTGCAAAATACCCTCGTCCCATCACCGCGGTTATCGTCGGAGGCTCAACCAAGAACCGCACCTTTACCGATGCCATGGCGCAAGAATTAACCTCCGGCATTAACAAGCTTATAGGCAGGGAAAGCAAAGAGAGGAAAGGAGAGAAAGGCAAAGGAACAATTCTCTTAACCACTTCTCGCCGCACGGGCACATCTCAAGAAAACATCATCACAGAAAATCTTCCCGATGCTAAATACATTTATAAGTGGGGCGACAAAGGCGAAAATCCCTACTTTGGCTTTTTGGCGCTGGCAGACAGAATTGTGGTGACGGGCGATTCCGTATCAATGTGCTCGGAGGCTTGCTCGACCTCGGTCCCCGTTTACATTTACGACAACCCCAAACTCATTACCAAAAAGCACCGCCGCTTTTTGGATGAGCTATATAGTCAAGGGCGCGCAAGGCCCCTTTCCCTAACTCTTGAACAAGCATCGGAAGAATGCGCTTGCCGGATATTAAACCCCGCCTGTCAGATAGCAAAAAGGGTTGAAGCTATAGTCCTAAAGCAAAGTGAAGAGGAAAAGGGGAAATAAAGTAAAGAAAGGAAGAAATAATCATGAATAACCGCATCGCCGTTTTAATCCCCTGTTACAATGAAGAAATGACCATCACCAAGGTTGTCTCCGATTTTAAGAAATACTTGCCTGATGCCGTCATATATGTTTACGACAACAACTCCAAAGATAAAACCGCGGCTCTTGCCAAGAAAGCCGGCGCCATTGTCCACAAAGAACCGAACCAAGGCAAAGGATATGTTGTGACTCGCATGTTTGCCGACATTGATGCCGATGTTTATGTCATGGTTGACGGCGATGCCACCTATGACGCGTCAAAGGCTCCTTTGATGATTGATACTTTGCTGCAAAACAACCTTGACATGGTAAACGGCGTAAGAATAAGCAAAGAAAAGCAAGCCTATCGCTTCGGTCATCGGTTCGGCAACCGCCTTTTAACGAAAGTTTTAAGCCTGACCTGCGGGTGCCAAACCCCGGACATGCTATCGGGATACCGCGTTTTTTCCCGCCGCTTTGTAAAGAGCTTTCCGTGGCAATCCAAGGGCTTTGATATAGAAACAAAGCTCACCGTCTATGCCGCAACGATGAAACTACCCATCGCCAACATTGAGACTCCCTACTTCTCTCGCCCCGTAACATCGCCAAGCAAACTAAATACTTACAAGGACGGAGTCCTGATACTCTCCACCATTTTTCTCATGATGAAAGAAGAACGCTCTTTCCTGTTTTTCACCATAATATCGGGCTTGCTCGCATTGCTGGCGCTGATTTTGGGCATTCCCCTCATTACCGAGTATCAAGAAACGGGACTGGTATCGCGCATCCCCACCGCGGTCATAATCGTAGGCCTTTCCACCCTTGCCCTGCTTAGCTTTGTTTGCGGCTTAATTCTGCACACCGTGTCCAAATCGACCAAAGAAAACCGAAGGCTTAAGTACCTGTCCCACACTCCGTCAAAATAGGTTAACCCTATAAAGCATAAAGCCGGACTTCTCTCCCGTTTTCGCTTCGGGCACGGGCACAAGCCAGCTTGGCACCCCCTCGCCCGTGTATATTTTCCCGTATAACTTATCGGTGTTTTCCTTTGGGTCTTTATAGTATTTATCATCATACCGCAAAGGCAAAAACAAATCTGTCACCTTGTGCTTTAACAAAAGCTTTTTTGCCTCGTTCATATCCGTGGCAAAGAAGATCTTGTGCGTGTCGATAATGCCCTCTCTGTTACGATGATAGGGAGTGCCGACAACCTTTCTTCCCGTATTCCACATCACCTCGGGGCCAAGGAAAGCATCGGTAAGAACCGCTCCGTCCCGACCTGCCAAAAAGGGATATAAAAAGAAGATATCCACCTTTTGCTCATCTTTATTATTTTCCTCGTTAGCAAAGAACTTAGAGTTCATAATCTGCTCTTCGTTCAAAGACGCAAATAGCGCCGCGTCAGGACAAAGCAAAGCGGCAAAAAAGACCATCAGCATAAATCCCATGACGCTGTCAGGCACAGGCGCTTTCTTGCTCTTATAAAAGCCGGAAACCTTCAGTCTATACCCGACGAATAATGCCAGCGGGAAAACTGCCAGAACCGCGGCATAAACCGCAAACCTTACCGCATAGGCCGTAAGCATTGTATAGCCGAGCAAAAGCACCGCAATAAAAACCAGCACCTTTTTATCAAAGGCTTGCTTGCGTAAAAGCTCCCACAGAACCCCTAAAGAAATAAGAGGGACAAACAGGAAAATAAAGAAATCGACTGC
>CACZRW010000006.1 GCA_902783675.1 uncultured Pseudomonadota bacterium
AGATGAGTCGGACGGAAGCTTTACCGTCTTTCCTTCTACGATTGTGATTGTCACCAACATTGATGCCGATCACATGGATTACTATCACGACAATGACGCACTGAAAAAGGTTTTCTGCCAATTTGTAAATAATGTGCCGTTTTACGGGCTGGCGTGCCTTTGCATTGATTCGCCTTTCGTGCAAGAGATTATTCCTGCGGTGGCGCGTCCCGTGCTTACTTACGGACTTAATCGTCAGGCGGATATTTCGGCTTTTAATATCCGTGCCAAGAAGGGAGAGCTTACCTTTGATGTAGCGGTAAAGAACAGAAAAACCGATGAGGTCGACATTATAAAAGACTTCTATTTGCCTCTTTACGGCGAGCATAATGTTAAGAATGCTTTGGCGGCAATCGGAGTTGCTTTGAAGCTTGATATTAATATCGATGTTATCAAGACGGCCTTGAAACATTTTGAAGGTGTCAAAAGGAGGTTTACCAAGATTGCCGAGGTCGGCGGCGTAACGCTTATTGACGACTATGCGCATCACCCCGTGGAAATAGCTGCGGTGCTTAAGGGGGCAAGGAATGTGACGGACGGCAAGATAGTGGCGGTATGGCAGCCTCATCGCTATTCCAGAGCAAAGACTTTGTTTTCGGGATTTTGCACGGCTTTTAATGATGCGGATGCGGTTATCGTGACGGATATTTACCCTGCCGGAGAAGCCGCTATTGAAGGCATAAACAAGGAGTATATGGCAAACGGTATTACGACTTGCGGGCATAGAGATGTAACGGTGGCGTCATCGTTTGACGAGATACCTGCCCTTATTGCCGGCAAGGTGAAGCAAGGTGATCTTGTCATATTCCTGGGTGCGGGTAATATATCTTCCGCAGCATATAAAATGGTGAATAAGCTAAAGGAGTTAATATAAACGGTGTTTAACTTTTTAAAACGCTTTATGGGTAAGGAAAAAAAGGAGCATTTAATTGACTTTATGCCCCCGGTAAGAGGCGTTTTGAAAAAAGATTTTCCCTTGGCAAAGTTTACAAGGTTCGGAGTCGGTGGTCCGGCAGAGGTTTTCTTTGAACCGGCGGACGAGGCGGATTTGGTTTTCTTTTTATCAAGGGTGAGCGGCGTGCCTGTTACCGTAATCGGCAGCGGTTCTAACCTGCTTATCAGGGACGGAGGGATTCCCAACATAGTCATCAAGCTTAGCAAAAGCTTCAGCGGTGTAGAGGTAAAAGGTGAACGCATAATCGCCAAGGCCGCTACCATGAATGTTGAGATTGCCAAAGCGGCTTTAGATGCGGGGCTTTCCGGAATGGAGTTTTTGGCAGGAATACCGGGGAATATCGGTGGCTCTACACGAATGAATGCCGGCGCGGCAGGCTCGGACATTTCTACCATCATGGAATCAGCAAAGATGATAGATTCCTCAGGGCATATTCATCAAATCACCAAAGATGACCTTATCTTCAACTACCGCGAGACCACAATCCCTAACGGGTGGATTTTCTTGGAAGTAACGCTAAAAGGCATTCCTATGGAAAAGGGGATTATCGCCGAAAAAATGAATACCCTTAAAATAAAAAGGCAAGAAAGCCAGCCCGTTAATGTCAAGACTGCCGGCTCAACCTTTAAAAACCCCGAAGGATTGTTTGCTTGGAAACTGATAGAAAAGGCGGGGTGTCGCGGCATGAGAATCGGCGGAGCGATGGTCTCGGAAAAGCATTGTAACTTTTTGGTGAATACCGGAAATGCGACTGCTAACGATATAGAAACGCTGGGCGAGGAGATAAGGCGGCGCGTGCTGGAGCATTCGGATATTGATCTTAAATGGGAAATTCGGCGCATCGGCGTTAAAAAACCGGAACAAAGCACCTTTGGAGGACGCTAATGGTGCCCTCTTTAAAAAGAGAAAAAAGTGCTTCTCTTAAGCAGGTGTCCGGAAAAGCGAGAGTAAAAGCAAAATCAAAAGCAAGACCAAAAACCTTTGGTGCGGTGTTGCTTTGTTTGGCTTTTGTGGTTGCTTTGTTTGGCAGTGACTTTTGGCAAGCGGCAGAGGATAATTTTTTAGCCTTATCCCAAGAGATAAGCGACAAAACCGATGAAGTCCTGCGGCAATCGGGATGCACCTTGGATAAGGTTTTTATCAGAGGTTTAAAACATACCGATAAGCAAGACCTTGTGAAGGCTTTGCAGCTGAAAACCGGAATGTTGCTGACAAAGATTGATGTAAACCTTTTGCAAAGCAAGGTTGAAGCTATGCCGTGGGTCGAGTCGGCAGTGGTGCAAAGGCGCTTTCCCGATACGATAAAAATTGATGTTATTGAGCATATTCCAGTGGCGTTATGGCAGAAGAAGGGCCGCTATTATGTTATTACTTCAAAGGGGCTTGTTTTAGGCAAAGACGCCGGTATATACGGGCTACAGGATTTGCCCGTAATAGTGGGCGACGGAGCGCCTTTAAAAGTGCCTGAATTGCTTTTACTCCTCTCGCAAAACAAGGAATTGTTCGCAAGGCTTAAAGGAGCGACTTTTGTGGGTAAAAGAAGGTGGAACATCATTCTTGATTCTTTGGATAAGGGGCTGGTCATAAAACTGCCGGAAAATGGCGTGGAAGCTGCCTTGCAACGACTTGAAACGCTCCAAGAAAAATACGCAATTCTTAAGCGCAAATTAACTTTAATTGATTTAAGATTGCCCCTAAAGCTGATTGTAAGGCTTTAAAAACCTTGCTTTTGGCGGGTTTGGTTAATGCTTTGTTTGTTAAAGGAGAACGATTAGTTGCTGCAGAGTATTGTCCGCGAGAAATTGGTTGCGGTGCTTGATATCGGAACAAGTAAAATCTGCTGTTTGATTGCCAGAGCGGGAGCGAAAGGCGATGTGCAAATAATCGGGCAAGGCGTCAGTCGGTCTAAAGGTTTTAAAAGCGGCAAGATAACCGGCCTTAATCAACTTATAGAAACTATTCGCTCAGCGGTTGATTTGGCGGAGCATAACCTTAGCGAGGCAATAAAAAAGGTGACGGTCAATGTGTCCTCGCCTTCCTTACAATCCCAGCTTATCGGAGCAGAAGTGCAGCTGTCGCCCTATCCCATCGGCAACTCTGATGTGGAAAAGGTGCTAAACAGGGCTTTCGCTCAATTCCTTAACGAAAATGAACAAATACTTCACCGCATACCTCTTTCTTACAGCATTGACGGTGATGATGATAAAGATGACCCGAGGGGAATGGTCGGCTCTATCCTTGGCGCAGAGCTTAACATGATATCGTCCAACATGACGCCGGTCAGAAACATCTGCAACGCCGTTGAAAGCAGCTATATGCAAGTGGAAAATATGGTTGCCTCACCGCTTGCCTCTGCGCTTGCCGCGCTTACCGATGATGAACGGGAGCTTGGGTCCTTGATGCTTGATATCGGCGCAGGCACGACTTCCATTGCGGTAGTGGAAAAAGGAAAGGTTGAATATGTCAGCACCATTCCTTTGGGCGGAGCGCACATTACCAGCGATATTGCGCAGCTTTTGGCTATCGGGCTTGACAGAGCCGAGGAGCTTAAAACCCTTTACGGGCGCACCTTTACTTCGCCTACCGACGACAAGGAAATGATAAATGTGATTCCCGTCGGTGAAAACGGAGACGGCGGGGCGGTGCCGATACCTAAGTCCGACCTTATCGCTATTATTCAGCCGCGAGTTTTGGAGATATTTGAAAAAGTTAAAGAGCGCCTTATCGAGGATAACTTTTACGACATTCCCAGTCGGCGTGTCGTGCTTACCGGCGGAGCAAGTCAGCTGCAAGGTATGAAAGAGGCGGCGGCTTTTGTCTTGGACGAAAGGCAGCCCAGAATCGGCTATCCCATTATGGAAGGCTTGCCGGACAACTTAGAGAATCCGGGATTTACGACGGCTGTCGGACTACTTAAATATGCTTTTGATTCTGCCAAGTTTGAGCAGAAAGCAGAGGTTGGATTATTACGTAAAACGGAAAAGTTTAGGAGGATTGGAAAATGGTTTTTACAGAGTTTTTAGACGAAGAAACGGTCGACAAGGAAGAGTCTGCCCCTGTTTCTGCTTCTGCAAAGGACAAAAAAGAGAAAAACCTAAAGAAGGAGAAGGGAAAGCCTATGAATCTTAATATAGGTGTGCCGAAAGACGAGCCTATGCTTCTGCTGACCCCGAAAATATCCGTCATCGGAGTGGGCGGAGCGGGTGGCAATGCCATTAACACCATGATTGCCTCGGATTTAAAGGGGGCGCGCTTCTTGGTCGCTAACACCGATGCGCAGGCGCTTTCGCTTTCCTTTGCAGACTGCCGCATTCAATTAGGCTTGGAGACGACCCGAGGCCTCGGCTCGGGCATGAATCCCGCCGTAGGCAAAGCCGCCGCCGAGGAAGCTATTGATAAAGTTATTGAGGAGATTAAGGACTCTAACATGCTGTTCATCGCCGTAGGTATGGGCGGCGGAACCGGCACGGGTGCTGCTCCCGTCATTGCCAAAGCGGCGAAGGAGCTCGGCATTCTTACCGTGGGCGTCGTGACAAAGCCCTTTAACTTTGAAGGCAAGCGGCGCATGGAAATTGCGGTAAAAGGGATTGAGGAGCTTTCCAAGCATGTTGACACCATCATAGTCATTCCCAACCAGAACCTGTTCAGGATTGCGACCGAGAAAACCAGCTTCTCCGATGCCTTCAAAATGGCGGACAATGTGCTTTACTCGGGCGTAAGGAACATCACGGATTTGATTATGGTGCCGGGGCTTATCAACCTTGACTTTGCGGATGTCTGCACGGTGATAAAGGAGATGGGGCGCGCGATGATGGGCAGTGGCGAGGCGGAAGGCGAAAACCGCGCCTTACTGTCTGCCGAAGCGGCCATTACCAACCAGCTTTTGGACGACAATTCCATGAAAGGCGCCAAAGGCATTCTTATCAACATCACGGGCGGCATGGACCTTAGCCTATTGGAAGTTGACGCGGCGGCCGAGCGCATTAAGTCCGAAGTTGACCCCGATGCGAACATCATTATCGGCGCCTGCCTTGATCCTTCGCTTGAAGGCAAAATGCGCGTTTCGGTAGTGGCGACAGGCATTTCTTCCAAAAAGATGATAGACGAGCCGGTAGAAACTATGGCAGCGGATACTATCTTCGGCGCAAGGCTCGGTGGCTTTGCGCAAAGGACGACGACGGCGGCGACGGGCTCGGCACCTGCGCCTAAACCCTCTCCTATGACGACGCCTTTTACCGCGGCGAAAGAGGAACTGTCCAAACTGTTCACGGCGGCGAGCGAGACCGCTTTGTCCGAAGGCGACAGTGTGACGCTTGGCATTACCAAGGAAAATGTCGAGGTCACGATTGACAAAGCCGAGAAAGAGCCTCGGCCTCTGCCCCAAGCTTTTGCCGAGGACGAGACGGCGCCTGCCACGATTATCATTGACGACACGGCACAAAGCGGCAGCGATGACGATGACATGCCCATCATAGGCAGCTCGCAAGCCTTTGGCATCGGCACCGAACCGATTATGACGATTTACGACGACGAGGACAAAGAGGGCATGGGCGAAATGGGCATCGGAGCGGTGCCTGACGATTACCGCGAGGAGATTGCCGAGCCCGAGCCCGAGCCCGCGGCAAAGCCCTATTCCGGATTATTTAAGCGAGTGACAAAGTTTACTTTGGGACGGCACGCAAAGGCGAAAGCCAAAGCCGCTACCGAGTCAGAGCCTTCGTCGGCGCCTGTTGCGCCTACGCCCTCTTTGAAAAGAGAGGCCATGCAGGAGGTGGATGAGGAAAGGGTGACAAGAGGCTCTTCCCTTGGGCTTGGCATTGCGGAAGGAACAGGTGACACCGGCCCAAGCGGCGGTGAGGACGACCTCGACATCCCCGCCTTTTTACGGAGACACTAAAGAATGAGGAATGAGGAATGAGGAATGAGGAATGAATAAGTTTATAAGCTTATGAGCTTATAAGTTTAAAAATAAAATTCTTTCCTTAAGCCTTAAACCTTA
>CACZRW010000007.1 GCA_902783675.1 uncultured Pseudomonadota bacterium
ATCGTTATGCCCCTCGCCCTCTCCTCCGGCGCCTTGTCTATGTTCGCATAGTCAACAAATGTCCCGCCGTTCTTCTCCGCCATTACTTTCGTAATCGCTGCCGTTAGCGTAGTCTTACCATGGTCAACATGGCCTATCGTGCCTATGTTGCAATGCGGCTTCTTACGCTCGTATTTCTCTTTCGCCATTTTCAAAATCCCTTTAGCTTTAAAACCGTTAAATCCCTGTGACCGATACCTTGCCACGCTTTTTTAAAATCTTGGAGCGGGTGAAGGGAATCGAACCCTCGTAATAAGCTTGGAAGGCTTCTGCTCTACCATTGAGCTACACCCGCACCCACGCTCCCTATTATAAAAGCGCTATGGTGGAGAGGGGTGGATTCGAACCACCGAACTCAAAGAGGGCAGATTTACAGTCTGCTGCCATTAACCACTCGGCCACCTCTCCACGATCACAACTAACTTCTGCTTTGTAAGAAACAAAAACAGAGAGGCTAAAAGTATTAGTTTTTTAAAGAGCTTGTCAAGACCAAAAGAAGGTGTAAAACTTGCCCAAACAAGGAAAGCGAGGCTTTCTGTGGCATAACCGATTGTTTTAAAATAGAAAAGGACACACAATTTCATGAAAAAAAATCACACTTTCGGCGCAAAAGGGCTATTTTGGCTTTACGGTCACCACGCGGTAAAAGCGGCGCTTGCCAACCCCGACAGGACCAAAACGAGGCTTTTCCTGCTGGCAGGTGAACCGCGCCCGCAAGAAGCAAAAAGCAGCCTTGCCACCACCATCGTCGACAAGCAGACCATGGAAAAGACCCTGCCCAAAGACGCCATTCACCAAGGCATCGCTTTGGAAGTAAAACCGCTCGAGCCGTTGTCGCTTGACGACATAATCCGCCAAACCGAAGCAAAAACCACCTCTACCATAGTTATTTTGGACGGCGTAACCGACCCCCACAATATCGGAGCAATTTTGCGCTCCATGGCGGCATTCGACTCGCAAGCGCTGATAGTCACGGATAAAAACGCCCCTTCGGAAACGGCAGCTATGGCAAAGGCGGCATCGGGAGCCTTGGACATCGTCCCTTTAATCCGCATAACCAACCTTGCTCGCGCTCTTGAACAACTGAAGCAAGCGGGTTTTTGGATAGTAGGCATGGAAGGCACCGCCGAAAAATCTCTGCGCGAACTTGACATTCCCAAAAAAATCGCCATAGTCATGGGCTCCGAGGGCGAGGGAATGCGAAGGCTCACCCTTCAATCATGCGACTTCTTGGCAAAGCTTCCCATAAGTCCCAGAATGGAAAGCTTGAATGTATCAAACGCCGCCGCTATAGCTTTGTATGAATTGTCTTATAAGCTGAAAGCCTAAATCGGCGAATTTAGAACTTAAGGGTTTAAAAGCCTGAAAAGTAAATTAACAACAAAACAAAACAAAATGGAAAATGAAAAGGAACAATAATAAATGCTAATAAAATTAAAGAATAAATCCGCAGCCGCCGTGCTTGCCATTCAAAACTATGTAAAAGAAAAAGGCTGCGACACTCGTGTTTTTGAAGGCGACACCTTTGATGCCATTGTCGTCTGCGGCACCGATCGTGAGCATAAAGTAAATGCCGCGGACATTACTTCTCTTGCCGAATCCGACATAGATAAGATAATGACCACGGGCTATCTTTTATCTTCACGCGCCTTCAAGCAAGAGGACACCACTTTCAAAGTCGGCGATGTCACTTTTGGTTCGGACGAACTGGTTATGATGGCGGGGCCTTGCGCCATAGAGACCTATGAGCAGTTAGACGCCGTCGCCAAGGAGCTCTCTAAATGCGGAGTAAAGGTGCTTCGCGGCGGAGCATTCAAGCCCCGCACTTCCCCTTACAGCTTCCAAGGCTTAGGGATTGAAGGACTAAAGATAGCAAGGAAAGTATGCGATAAATACAATATGCTTTTCATCTCGGAGCTGACCGACCTTCGCTTCTTGGACGCCTATCAAGAATATGTTGACATTATTCAAACCGGCGCCCGCAACTCCCAGAACTTTGAGCTGTTAAAGGCTCTCGGAGCCATTGACACTCCCGTTCTTTTCAAAAAAGGTTTTGCGGACTCCATTGATAACTTCCTGTGTGCTGCGGACTACATTTATTCCGGCGGCAACAAAAGAGTTATCCTTTGCGAGCGCGGAGTCATGGGTTTAAACCAGAACCACTATCGCCACAATTTGGACATCAACAGCCTGCTGGCATTAAAACATCTTTCGCACCTTCCTGTCTGCATTGACCCAAGCCACGCCTGCGGTCGCCGCGACTTTATAGAGCCGATGTGCCTTGCCGCCACGGCGCTCGGTGTAAGCTCTGTTTTGATAGAGGTGCACGACAACCCGCCCCTTTCACTTTGCGATGCGAAACAAGCTTTTTCGCTTTCCGATTTTAAGCATTTGCAAAAGTCGCTTTCCGTTTTCACTACCGCGACCAAAAGCGTAGATAAGGACTAGGAAATGCGCCAAACACCCGAAAAGCTCGCCGTAAAAACCCGTAGCTGTGCAAGCAGCTACCCCGTTTTTATCGGTGCGGGCTTGCTGGGAAATGCGTATAGCCTCATCGCTCCGCATACGAGCGCGCAAAAGTTCTTAATCGTTGCGGATAGTCACACCGCGCCTTTGTTCCTTGATGAAGTCACAAGCTCTTTTCCAAAAGATCGAAAGACTTTTTCGCTTATCCTTCCTGCGGGCGAGCGCCACAAAAGCTTTTCTTCGCTTAAGAGGATATGGGAAAAGGCCGGCACATTGGGACTAAAGCGCACCGATTGTATCATTGCCTTAGGCGGAGGAGTCGTTGGCGACATTACGGGCTTTGCCGCCGCTACTTATATGCGAGGGGTGGACTTTGTGCAAATCCCCACCACCTTGCTGGCGATGGTAGATTCTTCCGTAGGGGGCAAGACCGCCATCGACTTTGCCCGCACCAAAAATCTGATAGGAGCGTTTTACCAACCGCAAGCAGTTATTGCCGACATAGCCGCCTTGCACACCTTGCCGCACAAAGAAATCTTAAACGGACTTGGCGAAATCGCTAAATATGCTTTTATTGAAAACATTGCAGATGCAAATGGAAAAGGGATTTTATGGCAAAAGCTTAAAAAGGGCTTTAGCCTCAAGGACACCGCGAGAACCACCGCTATCATCAAAACCTGCGTCGCCCTAAAGGCAAAGTTCGTCAAAGATGACGAGCATGACACAAAGGACAGACGGATATTCCTGAACTTCGGCCACACGACGGCGCACGCGTTGGAATCCTTGGCGAACTTTAAGCTGTCCCATGGGCAGGCAGTCGCTATCGGCAGCAAAGTCGCCTTTGACATCGCGCTTAAAAAAGGATTGATAGATGCCGCCACTCACGCCGAGGGAATAGATTTGCTAAAAGGACTGGGACTTGAAACCAACCTTCCCAAAGGTATGGATATGGCCGCGCTTAATAGCTTTATGCTGAAAGATAAGAAGAACAAAGGCGATAGCCTGCGTTTTATCTTGCCCACCGCTCTCGGCAAAGCTGAAATCTTTGACCTCCAACCCCCAACCCTAAACCTTAGCCTCTAAACCTTAACCCTTAAACCTATTTTTATTGACTTTTAAGACATTCTTTACTAAATCATGCTTATGCTAACGCTCCGAGGATTATTTTTGATTAAGGAGCGGATATTTAGGGGTAATGATTATTAAGAACAACGAAAAAGAATACACCATTTCTTTTTTCCCGTCGGACAAAGACGGGCTTGGTCTTGCTTACGAAAATCACACCCTGCCTGACGCTCCGAAAAAAGCATTTATAAAGATATTGATTGCCGCCGGCTTTTTAGGCGTAATATCGGCATTTGTGTTTACCCCTCCCGCCGATGAATACAGCGCCTCTGCCGACGCCGCTCTCGCCGCGCCCGAGGTAAACGGATATTCCTCGCTTGCAGGCGTCACCACCCCTGCGCCCGAAGTAAAATCCGGAGCTTTAATGCCTTCCTTTGCCAGCAAGGCTCTTACCGCTCTTACTTCATCAAAGCCCGCCGAGCCGGAAAAGGAAACTTATATCACCACGGAGTCTCGCACCGTCACCTTAAGCCCTGACGCCACTACCGCCAGCAAGGAAATTATCCTAAAGGTAAACCCAGGCGACAACATCGTTACGATGATGAAGCGTCAAGGAATAAGCAACGCCGAAGCGAACCGCGCTGCTACCGTTTTAGGTAAGATTTACGACCTTAAAAAAGTTCGCCCCGGACAAACGGTCACGATTGTAAAGAATGAAGGACTGTTCAGCGTTACTTTAAGGGACAAGGATTACAACAAGTTTTCTGCCGTCCGTGATGAGACCGGCGAATTCATCGCCCTCACCGCCGAGGCGCAAATTGAAATCCGCAAATCCACCATAAACGGCATTGTGACTTCCTCCTTCTCACAAAGTGCCGAGAATCAAGGCATACCAAAGTCCATCACCGCACAGTTCATTCGCGCCTTTAACGATGTAATTAACTTCAAAACCGACCTTCGCCCCGGCGATTCCTTTGAAGCCGTGTTTGAGGAAAGGTTTAATGATTTGGGCGAAAACCTCGGGAACAGCCGGCTTTTATACGGCTCTTTAAAAATACGAAACCAAGTCTATAACCGTTATTACTTCAAAAGCACGAACGGCGTTTGGGGTTACTATGACGAACAAGGCAACTCACAAAAGCAAGCTATAAATGTTTGGCCCGTAGGTGCCAGAAAAATTACTTCGCGTTTCGGCACACGCCGACACCCTATTTTAATGTATACAATGCACCACTCGGGTGTTGACTACGCCGCACCGATAGGTACTCCCGTTGCCGCGGCGGCGGACGGCAAGATAGTCTATATCGGCACCAAAGGCGGCTATGGCAAATATGTGCAGATAAAGCATGAGCAAGGCTACGCCACTGCCTACGCTCACCTTAATTCCTATAACAAGAACCTTAAAGTCGGCTCGTTCGTGAAACAAGGCGACATTGTAGCATATTCGGGCAACACGGGGCGTTCGACCGGTCCGCACCTTCATTTTGAAGTAATCAAGAACGGGCAAAAGATTGACCCTTTAGGCGCGGGCAAGTTCTATGTTTACAGCAAGCTGAAAGGACCTACGCTGACAAAGTTTATGGCGGAGTGCGCAAAGGTTAAGCCCAACATCAATGTCGCAAAGAATGAACAGGTCTCCGAAGAGCAAACTAAAACGCGCTAAAAGTTTTAGAGTATATTCAAAACATTTGACAAAACAAATTACCTATGTTAGTATGAGGGACATTTTATGAAAGGGGATAAAGCTATGGAAAACAAAAAGTTACAGAAAGTTGAAGGGCATGACCTCGTCTGGACTGATGGGGAAAAACTTTACGGCAGAAGATTTCCCGAGGAAGAAAGCTCTAACACTACCGATACAACCAATCAGAACACCGACGCTAAATTACGCAAAGTTGAAGGGCATGACCTCGTCTGGACCGACGGGAAAAAACTTTACGGCAGAAGATTTCCCGACGAGGAAAACTCCGGCACCACCGCCGAAGGTGAGCGTCTTATCAGAGAAGCCAAGAAAAACTACCAAGAACAGACCAAACGGAATGATGACAACATGATAAACGGCGATGATGGCACGAAGCTTTCTCAAACTAAGCAAGCTTCTTCCGAGTATGCTCCCGAAGAAGTGATTATTACTCGTCAACACCCCAAGAAAGAGGAAAAGCCTACTTCGGAACAAATCGAAGCTGACAAAGACGCTATTGAAATAAAACGCCGCAACATTGAGGAAGTGAAAGAAGTAGCAAGCGAAGCCACCACTGGCGAAAACATTGATAACAGTGCCGAATCCGGCGTTAATAAGAAAACACCCATAAACGATCTGAAACCTGAAGATATAAAGAAATGGGTAGCAAAAATCACGGCCGGAAATAATGAGTCGCGAGCATATCTACAAAAAAACCTTGAGCGGCAATAAGGCCATGACTAAAAAGCTTTAAAACACCTTTAACCTTCCTAAATGAAAAAGCGACTCGGTAAAGAGCCGCTTTTTCTTGTTTTACTTTCCAAACTCCAGCTTTCCGGATTTTTCGCGCAAAACCACATGGTCGCCTTCTTTAATCCTGCCGGACAGAATCTCAAGGGCAAGCGGATTCTCAACCTCGCTTTGGATAAGTCGCTTTAAAGGTCTGGCGCCGTATATCGGATCATAGCCGTTTTCCGCCAGCCATTCGCGAGCTGACTTGTCCAGCTTTAGATTTATGCCGCGTTCGGCAAGCCGCGCCACCAACCGCGCAAATTGAATATCGACAATTCCGGCGGTATCCGCCTTAGACAATCTGCGGAACAGAATAATTTCATCTATACGGTTTAAGAACTCGGGTCTGAAAGAGGCTTTAACAATATCCATAACCTTCCCGCGCACCAGATTTACATCTTCATCATCGGGCTGAGCCGCCAGTATCTCCGACCCCAAGTTTGAAGTCATAATGATAAGCGTATTATGAAAATCCACCGTCCTCCCCTGCCCGTCCGTAAGCCGCCCGTCATCAAGCACTTGCAACAAGACATTAAAAACATCGGGGTGAGCTTTTTCAATCTCGTCGAACAAAATCACCTGATAAGGACGCCGCCGCACGGCTTCGGTAAGCGCACCGCCTTCGTCATAGCCGACATATCCCGGAGGAGCACCGATAAGCCGAGCCACCGCGTGCTTTTCCATATATTCCGACATATCCACGCGGATAATGGCGGATTCGTCATCAAACAGAAAATCCGCCAACGCCTTTGCCAGCTCGGTCTTTCCCACACCCGTAGGACCAAGGAACATAAACGAACCCATGGGACGCTTTTCATCGGCAAGACCGGAGCGCGAACGGCGCACGGCATTGGCAACGGCGACGACCGCATCTTTTTGCCCTACCAAACGCTTGGCAATCTCGGCTTCCATATTGATAAGCTTCTCATGCTCACCCGCCAGCATTTTATCCACCGGTATTCCCGTCCAGCGCGACACAACCGCCGCGACATTTTCGGGCAAAACTACCTCGGTAGACTCGGCATTGGCAGAGTTTGCTTCTGCCTCCTTAAGCTTTGCTTCAAGCTCGGGGATTTTCTTATATTGAAGCTCGCCCGCCTCTTGATATTTACCCGCGCGCATAGCTTTCTCAACCTCAATTCTGGCATTATCCAAATCCTCGCGCAGTTTAGACTTATCGGCGATACTTGCCTTTGCTTTATTCCATTTTGCCGTAAGCGACGAAGATTCTTCCTCAAGCTTGGCAATCTCGCCCTCCAGCTTTTCCAGCCGCTCTTTAGAGGCCTTATCTTTTTCCTTTTTCAAAGCCTCGCGCTCGATTTTATATTGGATAAGGTGCCTATCCACTTCGTCCAAAGCCTCGGGTTTGGAATCCGCTTCCATTCTAAGGCGAGAGGCCGCTTCGTCCATTAAATCAATCGCTTTATCGGGCAGGAATCTGTCCGCAATATAGCGGTTGGAGAGCGTCGCTGCCGCCACGATTGCCGCATCGGAAATGCGCACTCCGTGGTGGAGCTCATACTTTTCCTTTATCCCTCGCAAGATTGATATAGTCTCCTCAAGCTTAGGCTCACCCACATACACGGGCTGGAAACGCCGCGCCAAAGCTGCATCTTTTTCCACATACTTGCGGTATTCGTTAAGCGTAGTCGCCCCGACGCAATGAAGTACTCCGCGCGCAAGAGCAGGCTTTAACAAGTTGCCGGCATCCATAGCGCCTTCACTGGCTCCCGCTCCGATAATCACATGCATTTCATCAATGAAAAGGATAATTTCACCCGCCGAGTCCTCAATTTCCTCCAGCACGGATTTAAGCCTTTCTTCAAACTCGCCGCGATATTTAGCTCCCGCAATCAGCGCGCCCATATCCAAAGCAAGAAGTCGCTTATTCTTATGGCTTTCGGGGACATCTCCGTTTACAATCCGTTGCGCCAAGCCTTCAATAATAGCGGTTTTGCCGACCCCGGGCTCACCTATCAACACGGGATTATTCTTTGTTCGCCGCGATAAAACTTGAATAGTGCGCCTTATTTCTTCATCGCGCCCGATTACGGGGTCCAGCTTCCCCTCTCTCGCCCTGGCGGTATAATCAAGCGCATACCGCTTAAGAGCATTGTATTTATCCTCGGCACTGGCGGAATCCGCCGTTCGCCCTTTGCGAAGTTCGTTAACGGCATTATTCATAGAAGCCGCACTAACTCCAACGCCTTTAAGAATTTTTGCCGCAGGAGTATTCGGCACCATCACCAACGCCTGCATCACCCGCTCAACCGTAACAAAGGCATCACCGGCTTTCTTCGCCAAATCCTCTGCCATATTAAGCACTTTGCCCAAGTCTTGGCTGGGCATGGTCTGCACTGCTCCGCCTTCAACCTTAGGCAGTTGCTCTATCGCCCGAGTTGTATCTGCCAAAGCCGCCTTGGCATTACCCCCCGCCATATTAACCAAATTGGCACCGAGCCCTTCTTCATCGTCCAACAAGACTTTTAACAAATGCTCCGTGCCCATATATTGATTGGACCCCCGCTCGGCAAGCCCTTGCGCCGCCTGCAAAAAGCCCTTCATTCTGTCTGTAAGTTTATCAATATCCATAGGTATATTCCTTTTAAAAAAGTTTATTTACTAGCGATATAAGCACAAACCCCACCCTTTGCAAGATACGCAAAAGTTTAAAAAAACTCTTGCTTTTGCCAAAATTAATTGTAAACTTGCGCTCTGCAAGCGTAAATAAAGGTGTTTTTTCAATCTTTAACGCATGATTTTAACTGACATTGATGTGTTTCATTCCCTGATTTAAAGGGCTTTTTTATCGTAATTAAGGTTATATATGAAAAATAATAGGTTTAAGAATCGCGGGTCGAATTCGGCTCGCAGAGGTAGAGGTAGTAACGGCAACGGCTATTTTCAAACAATAAATCCTTCAACCAATCTGGACAGTAACGGACCTTGCGGCAGAATAAAGGGCAACGCCTATCAAATCATGGAAAAGTATCTTGCCGCCGCCAAGGACGCCATGTCAAACGATGACTTGGTTTTATCCGAGATATGCCTGCAACATGCCGAGCATTACTACCGCATTTATATGACCGCCGTTGAAAACGAAGAAGCAAGATTGCGCCCGCAGGCAAGCCCCATGATTGATTCTGACATTTCCTTTTTGGAAACTCCGGTTTTCCCCGAAGATGATGAGGAAACTCTTGCCCAGTCTGATGACGCTTCATCAGAGCAATCACTCGGGCTTCCCGCCGATGATGAAGAAGCCGAAGCAACTCCTGCTGCCGCGCCAAAGACAAAGCGCCGCGTTGCTCGCAGAAGGAATAATGACAACGATGATGATGCTGTCATAAAGCGCGAACCGCTTTATGTCTAGGTCTTAACCCACCATTTCTAAGGACTTAAGAATTTCAGCACGCGGATAATTCCGCCTAAATCTTTGTATTCTTTCTTAAAGGCATAGCCGCTTTTGGTAAATATCTCTTTGACTCTTTCTTCCTTATCCTTACCTATTTCGGCATAGAAAGCCCCGCCTGCATCAAGCACCAAGGGAAGCACCATCGCGATTTGCCGATACGATAACAACCCGTCATCTCCACCCGCAAGCGCAAGCATAGGGTCATAATCCTTAACCTCGGGCTTCAGCCCTTCAATATCCGCCAGCGGAATATAAGGCGGATTAGCCACGACGACATCAAACTTGCCTAAATTGCCGAGGATTTCCCCGTCTCGCCAATCCACGGGAACGAAAGTTGCCCTGTCCGAAAGTCCGTTAGCCTCGGCATTTTCCTTTGCCATATCCACGGCACCGACAGATGTATCTATCCCCACGCCTTTGGCATTTACCAAATCACCAAGCAAGGATAATAGCAAACACCCGCTCCCGGTTCCCAAATCCAAAATCCGCACTTTTGCGGCTTTGTCGTAATCCTTCACCACTGCTTCAATCAAAGTCTCGGAATCCGCTCTGGGATCAAGCGTATTTTCATTCAAAGCAAAGGTATACTTCCAAAAGCCGCGCTTGCCGATAATGCGCGAGACGGGCATGCGCTTTGCCCTCAAATCCACGAGTTCTTTAAGCTTTGCCGCTTCATCATCGGACAAGTCCCTACTTTTTTGCAAAACAAAATCGGACTTTGCCAGCGAAAGAGTATCCATGAACAGAATCTCGGCATCAAGCCTGGGCGTCTCTACCTTTGCCTTTGAAAGCTCCTCTACTGCCTGCTCAAACAATTCACCCAGCTTCATTGCAATCACTCTATTTCGGCAAGACGGTTAAGTTGATCCTCGGTAATAAGCGCTTCAATAATTTCATCTAAAGCCACTCCGTTCATCACTTGATCAATCTTGTATAAAGTAAGATTTATGCGGTGATCGGTCACGCGCCCTTGAGGGAAGTTATAAGTCCTTATACGCTCGGACCTATCACCGGACCCGACTTGGCTTTTGCGATTAGCGGCGCGAGCCTCATCTTTTGCCCGCCGCTCCATATCGTAAAGCATAGAGCGTAAGCGGCTCATCGCCTTATCTTTATTCTTGAATTGCGAGCGCTCTTCCTGACATTCGGCGACCAGCCCCGTGGGAATATGCGTAATGCGGATTGCACTATCCGTTTTGTTTACATGCTGCCCGCCCGCACCCGAAGAACGATAAGTATCAATTCGCAAATCTTTTTCATCAATTTTCACATCAACTTCCTCGGCCTCGGGCAACACTGCGACCGTAGCCGCCGAAGTATGAATCCTGCCACTCGCCTCGGTCTCGGGTACGCGCTGCACACGATGCACACCGGATTCGAACTTAAGCCGCGAGAAAACATCTTTGCCGGTAATTCTGGCAATAGCCTCTTTAAAGCCGCCGATTCCCGTATCGTTTATTTCCTCGGCTTCAAATTTCCAACCTTTAATAGCGGCATAATGCTCATACATACGGTAAAGATCGGCAGCGAACAAAGCCGCTTCATCTCCGCCCGTTCCCGCGCGTATTTCCAAGATGGCATTTTTCTCGTCCGCCTCGTCCTTGGGAATAAGTAAAAGCTTAATCCTGTGCTCAAGCTCGGGTATTTTCTCTTTTAGGGAGTAGAACTCCTCCTGAGCCATTTCCTTCATAGCTTCATCAGCCATCAAAGCCTCGGCCTCGTCCATATCGTGCTTGGCCTTTGTATATGCATCAATAGCCTCAACCACGGGCTGAAGCTCACCCATTTCTTTGGAAAGGCGCGTAAAAGTCGCCCCGTCCGTCGGCTGGCTTAAAAGCGCCTCCAACTCCTCATACCTGGCTTTTACGCCTGCCAATTTTTCTTCAATATTCACTGCTTAAACCTTTTTGTATTTTTGTTGCAAGGACTTTATCCAGTCCTTATCCGTTCGCTTTAAGGCGACTGCTTCCTCTACCAAGCTCACCATTTTAGTCACGGCTTCCTCGGCAGAGACCTTAAACATCTGTTGCCCGCCGATAAAGACCAAAGCCACGCCGGCACCGCCGCCCGCCATACCGATATCGGTATGCGCCGCCTCGCCGGGACCGTTTACCACGCACCCCATAACCGACACATTGATAGGCTCGGAAATATGGGAAAGTTTATCCTCCAGCGCGGCAACGACCTTTTCCACATCATACCCTTTGCGCGCACAAGTAGGACAAGACACAATCCGCACTCCGCGATATCGCAAGTCCAGTGCCTTCAAAAGCTCAAAACCCGCGCGCACTTCTTCCTCAACATCGGCGGTAAGAGACACGCGAATAGTATCGCCAATCCCCTCCATCAGCAAAGCACCCATACCTATTCCCGACTTGATAAGACCGGTGCGAAGCCCGCCGGCTTCGGTAAGCCCGAGATGCAAAGGATAATCGCACGCCGCTGCCAACTTGCGATACGCCTCAACCGTAGTAAGCACGCTTGACGATTTCACGCTTACCTTAAAGTTTAAAAAGTCCTCGTCCTCAAGCATTTTCGCTTGGTTCATAGCAGATTCAACCATGGCATCCGCACACGGCTCACCGTATTTTTCCAAAAGTCTCTTTTCCAGACTTGCACCGTTAATACCGATACGAATGGCACACCCGTTAGCCTTTGCCGCTTTTACCACCTCGCGCACCCTGTCCTGCCCGCCGATATTTCCGGGGTTAATGCGCAGGCAAGCCGCCCCTGCGTCCGCCGCCTCAATCCCGCGCTGATAGTGGAAATGAATATCCGCGACCAAAGGCACATTTATATTCTTAATAATTTCGGGCAGCGCCGCGGTAGACTCCTCGTCCGGACAAGACACGCGGACGATATCCACGCCGACCTTTTCCATTCTTAAGATTTGCTCAATCGTCACCGCCGCATTTGAAGTAAGAGTATTAGTCATTGACTGCACGGCTATCGGAGCATCGCCGCCGACAAAGACTTTGCCGACTTTAATCTGGCGAGATTTTCTTCTTTTTATGGGAGAAGTCCTCATTTTACTTTCTCTAAAAACTAATAGCGGCTAAGCAAAGAATCCGCGTCAATAGAGATGTCGCGAGCGATTGTCCCTCTTTTACCCAAAGGCGAAAGTTTGTTACCGTCAACATAGACATCTATGCTTGCAGCATTACCCGCCCTTAAAGTTAAATCGTATTCATAATCGGGAACATTGTATTTATCGCCCTTGGCAAGCACTTTGGAAAAGATAACTTTGTCGTCATCGGTAATCTGCAGCCACACTTCGGAGTTAGCAACCAGCACCACTCTCGTCTCACCGTCATTTGCCCCGTAAGAGCGAGACAAATCCACCTGCTCCACCATCTCGCTTTCTTCCTTAGGCGCTGCCTTTTTCTCGCTTGAAGCAGAGGGCGCGGAGGAAGCCACCGCAGGAGTATCTTTCTTTGCCTCGGATTTTGCCGCCGGAGCAGCCGCAGCAGCTTTTTGCTCTGCCACGGTTGCATTTATTGTTTCCATAGCCACTGTTTCGGGCGCCTTTTCGTTTCTTGTTTCATTTCCGGAAGAAGAAAAGATATTCCACAAGGCATAAATGAATATCAAAGCTCCGATAGCTATCAAAATCTCCTTTCTATGAGGCACGCCGCCTTCTCTCTCCGGTTCCATGATGGCAAGTTTCACCCGATGGCGATTACCTGCCACCTCGTCCCTGAACTTGTCATAAATCTCGCCCGCATCCAGCCCCAAAAACTTGGCATAGGTCCTGACGAATCCGGACGCATAGACCTGACCGGGCAACGCGTTAAAATCCCCCGCTTCTATTGCGATAAGATAATCCGCTCCGATTCTCGTCTTATCCGAGACCTTTTCTACGCTGAGCTTAGCGGCAAGACGAGCATCTTTAAGAATCTCGCCGACGGTTTTATTTTCATCACTTTCTGTTTTTACTTTACGAACCATAAGAACCCCTGTTTTCAAAATTACTCTTTAAAGTCCTACGACTTTTACTATGCTTTTCCGACTCTTTCAATCACTAACTTTTAAAAACGACAGCCAAAGATAAAATCCTTACTTCCGCGGCACCGGCCGAAAGCAGCACCCTTGCGCATTCCGACACCGTCGCGCCCGTAGTCACCACATCATCAATAATGACGATTTTCTTACCCGCAATTGCCGAGGGCTTGCGTAAGGCGAAAGCCCCCTTGACATTTTCCCTTCTTTCTTTAGCACTCTTTTCCCCTTGCGAAGAAGTATTCCTAACTCTTTGCAAATTGTTACAAATGAACTCCTTTCGTTCGATTTTAGCGATTTTCTTGGCGAGCAAAGCGGCTTGATTATAGCGCCTTCTGACAAGCCTTAACCTGTGGATAGGAACGGGAATAACGGCATCGGCGTCCTCCAGGACATCTTTGCCTGCGCTTATCATCCAGTTTGCGAAATAGGGAACTGCAAAAGTCATATCCGCATACTTAAACTTCAAGATAACGGATTTTAGCGCATCATCATAAATAAAGACAAACCGACTTTTAGGCACCTTTTTACCCTTGCAAAAGGCACACATTCCCCACTGTCTTTCATTTTCGCTTACAGGGCGCCCGCAATTAGGGCAACAGGATCCGATAAATCTGATTTTCTTAAAGCAATCGGGGCAGAAGCCGCCTTCCGAACCGATAGCCGCGCCGCATCTTAGGCATTGATAAGGAAAGGCAATTTTAAGCACCGCCCGAACCGCGCTTTTCACCGACATTTTCACTCGCGGATTTATTTTTATTTTCATCACTTCCCCAAACCACCCCGATGTGCTATTCGTATCATATTATAGTATTTACCAGAAACAAATATAAGGAGTTATTATGAAACTTTCCACTTTGTGCTTTTCTTTATTAGCTTTGCCGCTTGCTGTCTCCTGCGCCACCGACGATGAGCCTCAAACATCTCCTCTTAACGCGGAGCTTTCTCCTAAAAATGTTTGGGACGGCAAAACTTTCCCCACCTCCGAGGTTTGCGCAAAGCATGGTGGCTTTGCCAAAAGCCCTTCGTTTTTGATACATTCCGCCCCGCAAGGCACTAATGTAATTCTGGTTTCCTTTAACAATGACTCCGTTGACGGCATGGACAAGGGCGGACTTGGCACCATCGGCTATATTTACGAGCCAAACAAAAACGGTGAGCCTGTCCTGCTTAATTCCGTAAAGGCCGGAGAAGTTAAACTCCCCAAAGGAGTGTTTTTGGAAAAGCCGCACCGCTATACCGAAGCAGCGCCTTCGGCATACTATGCGCCTTGTAAACCTGCCAAAGGACAAGAAAAATACAGCGTCACCTTAACCGCCGCAAAACGCAGCGGCACTTTCGCCAACCAAACAACCGAAGTTTTGGAAGAAGTAACTCTTCCTTTAGGCAAGCTCGGGCAATACGAGCCTTCCCTTTTTGTGTTTGAAGAAGATTAGCGGTAACTGCCAATGAAAAACTGTTTTGCAATCCTTACGGTAATATTGTTAGCCCTTTGCCTTTCCTTTTCCCTTGCGCCTCAAACAAGGGCCGAGCTTCGCATAGATGTATCGGGGGCGCATTCCGAGCCTATGCCGATTGCGATTCCGACATTCCTTGCTTCGTCTGATATTGCGAAGCCCGTAGCCGAAAACATCACAAAAGTTGTTTCCGCCGACTTGGAACGCTCGGGGCTTTTTTCAATCATGAATCCCGACAGCTTTGTGCAAAAGTTCACTTCGGTAAACGAGATGCCGAAGTTCAACGATTGGCAGGTAATATCCGCCGCCGCTCTTGTCCAAGGTGCGGTTGAGGAGCAGACAGACGACAAACTCAAAGTATCATTCCGCCTGTGGGATGTCTTTGCCTCTATGCAAATGGAAGGTAAAGTAATGACGACCCGAGCCGGTAACTGGCGCCGCATCGCGCACATAATCGCTGATGCCATTTATAAGCGCATCACCGGAGAGGCGGGCTACTTTGATACGCGCATAGTTTACATAGCGGAAACAGGACCTAAGGAAGCTCGCATAAAACGCTTGGCGGTAATGGATCAAGACGGCGAGAATGTCAAAGTCTTAACCGACGGCAAAGCCATGGTTTTAACCCCTCGCTTTTCGCCTAACATGCAGCAAATTACTTACCTTTCCTATTACAACAACCGCCCTCGCGTTTACCTTTTTGATATTGAAACCGGGAAGCAATCGGTTGTCGGTAATTTCCCCGGCATGACTTTTGCCCCGCGCTTTTCGCCCGACGGTAAAAGCATCATCATGAGCATGGCAATCGGCGGCAACAGCGAAATCTATAAAATGGATTTAAAGACGAAAAAGACGGTTAGACTCACCAACCACCCTGCCATAGACACTTCG
Source organism: uncultured Pseudomonadota bacterium (assembly GCA_902783675.1). Classification (GTDB taxonomy): domain Bacteria; phylum Pseudomonadota; class Alphaproteobacteria; order CACZRW01; family CACZRW01; genus CACZRW01. Next base: position 15,803 of record CACZRW010000007.1, read on the forward strand.
CCTTCGTATTCTCCCGACGGCAAATATATCACCTTCAACTCGGATAGAAGCGGCACTCAACAACTTTATGTAATGAAGGCCGACGGCAAAGATGTTCGCCGCATCAGCTTTGGAAATGGCAAATACGCCACTCCCGTTTGGTCACCCCGCGGTGACTACATCGCCTTTACCAAGATTGCGGACAACACCTTTTATATCGGAGTAATGTTCCCCGACGGCACGGGGGAAAGGCAACTTGCCGAGGGCTATCTGGTTGAAGCTCCGACATGGGCTCCGAACGGCCGCGTCCTCACATATTTTAAGCAGCCTTCACCCGATGACGAGGTTAAAATCTACACCGTGGACATCACCGGCTATAACGAGCGCATGATTGACACCCCGACCGAGGCTTCTGACCCCGCTTGGTCCCCGTTATTGCCCTAGGTATTTCTGACAATCGTAAGCCGACAGAAACAGAGAAAAAGACTTACTTCACCCCGCCCGTAAGAGGATTGAAGAAGAACACCATATTCTGCCATATCTCATACTTATCTGGATGTCTGGAAGCCAGCAAATAAAAGGGCGACTCCTCGCCTTTATTACCGCAGATATAAACCGCCCGCCTTGCGCTTTCGGCCACCGAGCGGAAAGCCGAATCCCCGCCATAGCGCAGAGTATCGGCAATTTTCACTGCCGCCACCGTCCCATCTGCCCTAAGCGATACCCTCACCTCAATAAGCATATCACCGATTCCCCTTGCCCCGGGATCAAGGTTCCAACACTCGCGCATCTTCGCGGCAATAGCGTCCTTTTCGGATATGGTTAAATCCCGCATATAGTTGCCAAGTGCCCCGTCTTTAACCCCTTTGTCACTTTCGGGTGCGGGCTCGTCCTTTATGGAAGCTTTGATTTTTTCAACCGAGGCAAGCAAAGTTTTTATATCGTTTTTTCGCTCGTCGGCTTTTTTCTTTTGCTCGGCCTTTTCGTCTTTTTTCTCGGATTTCTTATCGGCCTTTTTCTCGTCCGCCTTCTTTGTTTCAACGGCTTTCACATCTGCCTTTTCCTCTTTTTTAGGCTCGGCTTTAGGGGAAGGAGGAGGTAAAGGCTTTGTCTCAACCTTAGGCGTTTTATCCTCCTTTTTTACCTCCCTTTTGACCTCTTTTTTTACTTCTTTCTTCGCCTCTTTTTTCTTTTCAACCTTCTTGGGCAAATTAGTTTTTTCGGCGATTTTAAGTTGCGACAAGTCAATCATGATGGGCAAGTCGTCCTTGAACTCGCGCGCAGGTTTTGAATACAAGAAAGGCAAGTCTAAAAGGACAACAATCACGACCACGATATGCAGAGCGATTGAAGCATAAAAAGGCCTTTTCATATCCCTTTCATTTTTCACCTTACACCACTACCTTTTTTTAAAATTTTCTTTAGGATCGGTTTTAAGTCCGACTTTCATAATTCCTTCGGCACGCAACATCGCCATCAATTCCACTACATCACCGTAAGCGGCTTTCTTATCCGCGCTGATAATAATTTGAATGGCAGGATTGCTGGTAGTAATTGACTTTACCTTAGGGATAACATCTTGCTTTTTATACTCGGTATCGGCAATAAAAATGCGCCCTTTGGCATCAATTCCTATATCCAAAGACTTATCGCTACCTTCAATGACTTTGCCGTCCCCTTTGGGCAAATCCAAAGTAATACCGGAAGTAAGCAAAGGCGCCGTAACCATAAAGATTATAAGCAAGACCAACATTACATCCACCATAGGCGTAACATTGATTTCGCTCATCATGGCGCGCCGCCGTCCCCCTCTGTTTTTTGCAAAAGATATTGCCACCTTATTTTTCCTTTTCCTTAGCCTTAGCAGACTTTACATCAATTTGTCGCGACATAATGGCAGCGAACTCACCGGAAAAGTTTTCAAGCCTCACGCCGATTTTATCTATATCCGAAGAAAGCTTGTTATAGGCAATCACCGCAGGAATCGCCGCCACCAATCCCAAGGCAGTAGCAAACAATGCCTCGGCAATACCGGGAGCAACCACTGCCAGCGAAGTATTGTTTGAAAGCCCGATGGAGTGGAAGCTGTTCATAATTCCCCACACCGTCCCGAACAGCCCGACAAAAGGCGCGACCGCGCCGGTTGAAGCTAAAAACGGCATACGATTCTCTAAATATCCCATTTCCCTATCCATGGTTATTTTCATCACGCGCTCAATACGCTGTTGCACTCCCACGGTAAGATTGCCCTTTTGCACCACGAAGCTGGAGGATTTCCACTCTTTGGTAGCGGCAACGAATATCGCTTCCATAGGATTTTTCGGCCCTCCTTTTATCTCGTCATAAAGCTCGTCAAGGCTCATACCCGACCAAAACTTATCCTCAAACTTTTTCATTGAAAGGCGGATTTTGCGAAAGCCGGAAAGCTTTTGGAATATAATCGCCCAGCACCACACCGAAGCGGCAAGAAGCGCCAGAATAACCAGCTTCACGACAACATCTGCTTGCCAAAACAAAGTGGAAAGCGACAAATTCCCCGCATTTGCGATTGTATTTATAGCTTCAACCTCCATTATTTATCTTCTCCTTCATACATGTACTCGGCATAGGCTTTCTTCATATCTTCGGGAAAGCGCACCGGCCGCCCTGTTTCCTTGTTAACCATGGTAACCTTTACTTTAGCAATTGCCAAAGTCTCATCACCGCGCTTAAACTCCTGCCTGAAAGTCCCGAAAGCCGCACCTTGTTCCAACACCGAACAAACTATATCTATTTCGTCATCTAACAAGGCGGGACGCTTATATTGGATTTCAAAGGCCGCAACCACAAAGACTTGCCCGGCTTCCATTAATTTTCTGCTAGAGTATTGCGGAGCAATCGCCATGTGCCAATGAGTTCTTGCCTGCTCGCACAAGTAAACATAATTGCCGTGATAGACGACCCCTCCGGCATCGGTATCCTTAAAATATATTCTGGTTCTGTAAGTAAATGTTTTCATCTTCAATCCTATTTTTAGTTATTATAAATTAATCAAACTCGAACTCTTCCATTCCGCTGGGAGCAGGAAGGCCAAGGTGCCTATACCCCGCCGCCGACAGCACTCGCCCGCGCGGCGTCCTTTGCACCAAGCCCATTTGCAACAAGAAAGGCTCTATAACCTCCTCTATGGTATCGCGCTCCTCGGAAAGTGCCGCTGCCAAAGTATCTGCACCCACAGGCCCGCCGGCATACTTTTCCGATATGCACATCAAGTAACGCCTATCCATGGCGTCCAAGCCCTTCGCATCAACATCTAAGCGGCACAAAGCCTTATCCGCAATTTCCTTATCAATGGTTTTCGCACCGGCTACAACGGCAAAGTCCCGCACCCGCTTCAACAGCCGTCCTGCCACTCGCGGTGTCCCGCGTGCCCGCTTGGCAATCTCGGCAGCACCGTCCTCGGATATCGGCATATTAAGCACACTCGCACCGCGCAAAACAATTTCTTCTAAATCCTTCGGCTCATAAAAATCAAGGTGCAAGGGAATCCCGAACCTGTCGCGCAAAGGAGTGGTAAGCAGTCCCGACCTTGTAGTCGCTCCGACCAAAGTAAACGGTTGCAAGTCAATTCTGACCGAACGAGCGGCGGGCCCTTCGCCTATAATCAAATCCAGCTGAAAGTCCTCCATAGCGGAATAAAGCACTTCTTCAATCGCAGGATTAAGGCGGTGAATTTCATCAATAAACAGCACATCGCCCTTTTCCAAATTGGTAAGAATAGCTGCCAAATCACCCGCTCTGGCAATCATAGGCCCGGAAGTTGCGCGAAAGTTTACGCCAAGCTCTCTTGCCACAATTTGCGCCAGCGTAGTTTTGCCAAGCCCCGGCGGACCGTATAACAGCACATGATCCATGGCATCGGCCCTGGCCTTAGCCGCTTCTATAAAGACTTTTATGTTATCCTTTACCTTCTTCTGCCCGATGAATTCGGCAAGCGTAAGCGGACGAAAAGACGCCCCTTCTGCCACATCATCCTTTTGCTTTTTGGGAGCGACCACTCTTTCCTCTATCATTTAGCAAACTCCTTTAATGCTTCGCGAATAAGCTCGGCCGTTTTCATATTTTTGTCTTTTGATGCGAGCTTATTTACCGCCATCACCGCCTCCAGCTTGGAATAACCGAGATTGACCAAAGCCGAAACCGCATCTTCAATCTCGCTTCTTTCACCGCC
>CACZRW010000008.1 GCA_902783675.1 uncultured Pseudomonadota bacterium
TATGTTGTTTTTGCCAACCGATGAAGGGGGTGCCGTCGTATTCTACGGTGAGCTTATATCTAAAAACGGTTTTAGTTGGCATCTAATATCCTGGTTTAAGGTTTAAGGGTTAAGGGTTATGGTTTAAGGGTTAAGGTTTAAAGTTAGTGAGGAATTGTGGCGAGCCGCGCAAAAATTCGTCATAGGTAAGGGGCTTTTTCCCCGGCTTTTGTAAGCAGGTAAGGCGAAGGAATGTGCCGCTTTTGCAAGGTATGTCAACCGCCAATTCCCTTGCCCCTACTTCTTCAGAGGAAAGCACTTTTACCCTTTCGCCGCCATGCTCAAAATACGAGGGTATGGCACGGATTTGGCGCTCCAACTCGGCGGCGGTTTTGTGTGCAAAGTTAAGCGCGCCTTCGTCCTTGTTAATTTTTGGCGCATAGGTGGCAAGGGCTTCGTCTTGCGGAGTCGGGTTGGGGGTGAAGGACAGCGCCTCAATAAGCAAATCAGCGCCCATTTGGGCAAGCTCGCTTGTCAGTTCGGCGGCGGTCTTATGGTCAATCGGAGTCGCCCTTTTCAAAAGCATCGCGCCCGTATCCATGCCTTTGTCCATCTGCATAATCGTAATGCCAGTTTCCGTGTCGCCTGCCATTATCGCACGGCTTATCGGTGCCGCTCCTCGCCACCTCGGAAGTAGCGAGCCGTGAACATTTATCGCGCCCAGCGGAAAGGCCGAAAGTATCGCTTCGGGAAGTATCAGTCCGTAAGCCGCAACAACCGTTAAATCCGCCCCCAGCGCCTTGAATGCCGCTTGCTCCTCGGTTGTTTTGAGCGAGGCGGGTGTGCGAACGGGAATGCCTTTCTCCTCGGCAAAAACTTGCACGGGCGAGGGCGTCAGTTCATAGCCTCTGCCCTTTGGTCTTGGCGGCTGAGTGTAAACGCAAACGACATCATGCGCGGCGCAAAGCTTTTTAAGCGAGGGGAGGGCAAAGTCGGGCGTGCCCATGAAAACTATCTTCAGCATTATTCTTTATTCTTCCTTATTCTTTTCCAAAGAAGCGCTTCCCGAAGCGGATTTACGCTCTTTTTCCAGCCGTCTTAAAAGCATGCGGCGCTTTAACGGCGAAAGGTAGTCGGTGAAAATCTTGCCGTCCAAGTGGTCTATTTCATGCTGTAAAATCGTGGCTAAGAAGCCGTCCGCTTCTATGGTGTGCTCTGTGCCGTCGCGGTCAAGGTATCTTACCTTTATCCTTTTCGGGCGAGTGACGGTCGCAAATTGATTCGGCACGGATAAGCACCCCTCCTCAAAGTCGTTGGTTTCATCAGACTTCCAAAGAATCTCGGGGTTGATGACAAACATCGGGTGCTTTTCTTCATCTTTACTCGAAGCGTCAAGAACCAGCATGCGCTTTAAGTGCCCGACTTGCGGTGCGGCAAGCCCTACGCCCGGGGCAAGATACATCGTGTCCAGCATGTCATCCAGCAACTTCAAAATCTCGGCGTCAATCCTTTCCACGGGTTTACTTTTTTGGCGAAGCAGAGGATGCGGTACTTCAAATATCTCCATAATTGCCATTTATTTTTATAATTCCTTCGTTGTTATAGCTTGCAAAAGCCATAGTATATATGGCTTTGCCTCAAAACGCCAGTAAAAAGGCTTGCATAATTATTTTTTATGAGATATTTGTTTGTAACATTTGTAACAATTCGTAATTAACTAACTAAAATTCGTGATTAACTAACTAAAAAAGGAAAACTTATGGCAAAATATGGATCGGAAAAGGCTTTGGCGGCTGCGGCAAAGTGGGAAAAATGGCTGCAGGCGGAGCCTAATTTGGTGGATCTTTTCTTTAAAAGAGCAGCAGAACTTAAGAATAAGCCTTTCTTGTGGGCTATCGGTAAAGACGGTCAGTATCAGGCCCTTTCGTGGAAGGAGGTAGCCTCTAAAGTCAAGGCCATGGCGTATTCGCTTAAAAGGCTTGGATTAAAGCGAGGCGATCGCGTTATTATTCTGTCCGAAAATCGTCCCGAGTGGTGTATCGCCGACTTTGCCGTTATGGCAGCGGGCGGAATATCCGTGCCGGTCTATACCACCAATACTCCCGCTAATCATCAGCATGTCTTTAAGGACTGCGATGCGCATATCGCTATCGTGTCAACAAAGGACTTCGCCGGAAAAATTATGAAGGCCGCCGTTGACAGCTTTTGGAATATGACAATCATTTGCATGGATCCTCCCGATGTAAAGCAATCCGGTGTCGTGCAAATTGAGTCTTGGAATGATTTGATTGAAGAGGCGAAGAAGGAAGGCTCTGATAAAAATGCGGTAATCGCTTCCGTTAAGCCTGATGATATTTGCTGCCTTATTTATACTTCGGGGACGGGCGGTGCTCCGAAAGGTGTGATGCTGTCGCACAAAAACATAATATACAATCTTGCTTCGGCATCCGAGGTTTTGCTTGATTTGAAGGCAAGGCAAAACAAAGAAAGATTCTTTTCCATCTTGCCGCTTTCTCATGCCTATGAGCATACTTGCGGGCAAATCCTGTCGGTTGTTTTGGGCGCGGAGATTTTCTATTTGAGCGGCATGGACAAGCTGTTGCCCGAGATTAAAAAGGCAAGGCCGTCGTTGGTTATTGCCGTGCCGAGATTGTTTGAAGTCGTCAAGATGCGCATGTATCAGCAAATGCGGCGCAAAGGTCCTATGGCGCAAAAATTGTTCAACCGCACGGTCGAGTTGGGAGTGAAAAAGGTGCATCACGAGCATTTGAGCCTGCGCGAAAAGCTGGAAGACTTTGTGCTTGGGCTTTTGATAAGAAAGAAAATCGCGGCGACTTTCGGCGGCAATATAAAAGCGTTTGTCGCCGGCGGTGCGCCTTTGGCCTTGGATGTGGGCGATTTTTTCACTTCGCTGGGCATGCCTATTCTTCAAGGATACGGGCAAACCGAAGCATCGCCTCTTATCTCTTGTAATGCGCCTTCGTGCTGTGACTATGCCACGGTGGGACGGCCGCTGCGCTCTATGGAAGTCAAATTCGCTCTGGACGGCGAAATCCTTCTGCGCGGCGAAATGGTGATGAAGGGTTATTGGAATAACCGTGAAGCTACCGATAACGCCATCGACGAATCGGGCTGGCTTCATACCGGCGATATCGGCGAAATGGACGCCTACGGACGGATTAAAATTACCGATCGCAAAAAGGACATCATTGTTAATTCCGGCGGCGATAATATCTCGCCTTTGCGCGTGGAAAGCATTCTGTGCCTTGAGCCCGAGATATCGCAATGTATCGTCTATGGTGATAAGCAGTCGCACTTGGTCGCTTTGATAGTGCCGTCCGATGACTTTATCCAGCACTATGCCAAGGAGCACGGGGTTAAGCCGGCACTTGCCGAGCTTTGTCAGAATAACGACTTCGTCGCGGCTTTATATGATGTGGTTGAAAAGGCTAACGAGCACCTCTCCGTTATTGAAAAGGTTCGCAAAATCAAAGTAGCATACGAGCCTTTCTCGGTCGAAAACAACATGATGACTCCGACCCTGAAAGTCAGGCGGCATGAGATAAAGAAGGTGTATGAGCCTGCTCTCCTTTCCCTATATAAATCCAAATAAAGCATCGTCAAATTGGCGATTCTGCAAGATTGGGAAATGCTCACGTACTTCTATGTACGCTGCGCTTTCCCAACTTTTGTATCACCAATAGCACGA
>CACZRW010000009.1 GCA_902783675.1 uncultured Pseudomonadota bacterium
TCAATCCAATGATTTTCGGCTTTACTGTCTCTTTTCCCAAGTAATATCGTCATTTTTTCATCCTTCCTCAAAAACAACTAAACACTACCAACGTTTTTCCTAAGCATTGCTTACACAGAGCTCATTTGTATTAATTTACAATGCTTTTGTCAATACTTTCTCATTCTTTTGACATTACAAAGAAGAAGTGAAACCAAAAGCACCGCTAACGCTAATCCAAGCGGAATAGCATTCCCGAAATCACCATATAAAGTGCCGTTTTCTATCGCTATCGGCAGCCTTATATCCAAAACGCCCCTTGTATCCAATGGCAGAGATTCCACCACTTCGCCATAAGGGTCAATCACTCCGCTGATACCGGTAGAGGCAACTCGCACCAAAGGCAGACCTTCCTCTATTGCTCGCATTCTGGCAGCGGCAAAGTGCTGATAAGGCCCGGCGGAAGCGCCATACCAGCCGTCATAAGTAAGGTTCAAAAGCCAATCCGGTCTGGTCCCTTCTTTCTTTACCGCGGCGGGGAAAATCACTTCATAACAGATAAGCATACTGATGTTGCCGGCATAAGGTATCTCTATAAGCGAAGGGCCACTGCCTGCCGTAAAATCACCCATTCCGGCAGTAAACTTTTCCAAAGGCAAAATCCCACGCAAGGGCACATACTCTCCAAAAGGCACAAGGTGCGATTTATCATAAGTGCCGACTATCTTTCCTTGTGAATTTATCACCACCGCGGAATTATAAACGCCTTTGTCATCTTTGCGGACCGTGCCGGATATGATGGTGAGATAAAATGGCAGCTCCTTTATAATTTTTTCCACAGCGGGAGAGCCGTCATACAAAGGGAAGGGCACTGCCGTCTCTCCCCAAATAACATGAGTAACGCCATTCTCATCAATCCCGTCTTTGGTAAGAGCAATCAAGTCCGCGAAATCTTTCTCTGCTCTCTTTTTATCCCAAGTCAATTGCGACTTAACATTAGGTTGCACAAGGCGCACGGTGATAACATCATCAAACTTCTTATCCGCGTTTAACAGCCTTGCGAAGCCATATCCGTAAAGCCCCCCTACCACAACGCTAAAGAACACCAGAACCGCAATTACATCTGCTTTTTTCTTTATGAAAGGAATAATGGCAAGAACACCGATTAAGATCCATGTCATAAGCCCTAATCCATAAGCACCAAACAGCGCTAAGGATTGCATTACATAGTCGGACTTATCCCACGCAAGAGCTGTTAGATTCCAGGGGAAACCCGTCCATAACCACGAGCGCACCCACTCCATAAGCATAAACGCGGCGGCAAAGGACAGGATAAAAGCCCATTTGTTATTTCTAAAGCAAAAAGCTATCAGCGCGGCTACGGCAATAAAGCTTCCTCCCCATATTCCGAAGCCTATGACTACAAGCGGCGTTAGGAATGATAAATGCGGTGCAAATAGCAATATTGCATTATTTACCCAAGCCAACCCCAGCGCAAAAAATCCAAAGCCAAAACAAAAGCCCAACATCGTGGCTTGTTTTTTGTTTTTCGCCGCAAGCAAAAGCCATAAAAACAAAATCCCCGCAAAGAACAGCATTGCCAAACAGGAATACGGCGGCATGGCAAAACTGGCCACGGCACCTAACAAAGCCGCCAATACCATGCCGCGCCACTTGGTAAGCCTACCTATAATCGCAGGCATGTTCTGCAATGTTTTAAAGCTGATTTTCATAAGGATTTTTAACCCCCAATTTTGCAAGTATCTCAACTTCTTTTGCTTCCATTTCATCGGCTTCGTCATCTTTGATATGGTCAAAGCCAGCCAAATGCAAAACTCCATGCACTAAAAGGTGCATCATGTGATCGGATAAAGTCTTGCCTTCGGCGGTAGCTTCCTCTTGGCAAGTTTCAAATGCCAGAACAATATCACCCGCAAGATAGGGCATGTTGGGTTCAAGCAACACATCTTCCTCAATGGCGGGAAAGGATAAAACATTAGTCGGCTTATTCACACCGCGATACTCGCGGTTTATTTCTTTGATGTCTGCATCGTTGGAAAGAAAGACAGATATTTCGGGAATGCCGACTTTTTTAATCCCCGCTTCTTGCCACGCAAAGGCAACCGTTTTTTGCACAGCTTTATCAACTTTAGGCAGTGCTTCCAGCCATCTTTCGTCTTGAATTACTACTTCAACATCAATATTCATCTATCTGATTCCGAATTGCTTTTTCTTGAGGTTTGTCTCTGATCGTAAGCCTTGACTATTTGCGCAACCAATCCATGGCGCACTACATCATGCTCGGTAAAATGGACTATGCCTATCTTGTCAATTTTGGAAACAATCTCGAGCGCATCGGTAAGTCCGGAAGTAACCCCTCGCGGCAAATCGGTTTGCGATAAATCGCCGTTGATAACCATGCGCGAGTTTTCGCCAAGTCGAGTAAGAAACATTTTCATCTGCATAGGGGTAGTATTTTGCGCTTCGTCCAAAATCACCATGGCATTGTTAAGTGTTCGTCCGCGCATAAACGCAAGAGGAGCAATCTCAATCTCACCCATTTCGATTTTCTTATCTACCAAATCGGCAGGCAGCATTTCATACAAAGCGTCATACAAAGGGCGCAAATAAGGGTCAATTTTCTCTTTCAAATCACCGGGCAGAAAGCCAAGGTTTTCGCCTGCTTCTACCGCGGGACGCGTAAGTATGATTCTATCAATCCTGCCCTCTAACATCAGCACCACAGCCTTTGCTACGGCAAGATAAGTTTTGCCGGTTCCGGCGGGACCGAGCCCGAACACCATTTCATAATTACCCATAGCGGCGATATACTCCGCCTGCCCTTTTGTCCGCGGCATAATATGGCGCTTGCGAGTATGTAAAGATAAATCCACATCGGGAGTAAAGTTTATAGGCTTGCCTTCGTCCCCGCCCTCGGCAAAGCGGTTAAGTGCATCAACATCGGCAATTTCAACCACGCCCTCGTTAACAGCCTTTTTATAAAGCTTATTAAGGATTTCAACCGCCGAGCGCACATTTTGCGCTTCGCCTGTAACGGATACTTGATTGCCCAGCGTTTGTATCGAGACGCCGGCTTTATCCTCTATCCTGTCCAAGTTGGCATTATGAGGACCAAACAAAACCGCCAAAGAGCGGTTGTCATCAAATTCCAAAGTCCTTGTTTCCTTATTTTCTTTCATCATTTACTCCTTTTAACTAAAGACGCAAATGGCACTTTAGCTTTAAAAAGTCCCGAAAGCAATAGTCCTAGAAAAGAAAAAACTGCTTCAAAAAAGAAAAAGATTAAAGGTGATATTTACAAGCCAAAAATAAGTCACTATCTTTTAGGACCTAACAAAAAAGGAGAGAGAATGTCAGCAAACTGGAAAAAGGGATTAAAGCTTTGTTTAAAGTATTCCAGCGTACTTTTCTTTGCGATAGCCATATATTTTGTATATAAGCAAATCGATAAAATCGGCGCGGACAAAATCCTGCACTCTATTTTTTCCATACCCGAGGCAAACATTGCTTGGGGCGTTTTTTTCGTTGCCATAGGCTACCTTTCCCTTTCTCTTTACGACTTTCTGGCTCTTAAATATATAGACCGCAAGATGAGCGTTCTGCGGGTAATGGCGGCATCAATGTGCGGTTTCGCCGTTAGTAATAATGTGGGACATGCCTATATTTCCGGAGCATCGGTAAGATACGACTTTTATTCATCGTGGGGCTTAACCGGCGGCGATATCTTGAAAATGATAGGCTTTTCCACCTTGACCTATGTTTTGGGTGTAGGCCTGCTTTTAGATTTTTCGCTTATCTTCTCGCCCGCGGATAATGTTTCACCTTTATACCTTTACGGTAGCGGCGCGATTATAACTTTGGCCTTCCTCGCTTACTGGTTTCTTATCATAGTCCCGAAGCGCACCTTAAGATTCAAAAAAGTAGTTCTTCCGGCTCCATCGCAAAAGA
>CACZRW010000010.1 GCA_902783675.1 uncultured Pseudomonadota bacterium
AGTGCCAGCTTAATCTTACTTTTCGGAAATGTTAAGAGGGGTTTAAGGCTTCGCCCAATGAGGAATTAGGAATTAGAAATTAGGAATGATTGCGTTTTTGCTTCCCGCAAAAACAAGATTTATATTTTTTCATTTCTCATTCCTCATTCCTCATTTCTCATTATTTTAGCCCTTACTGATACCTTAAGGCTTCGATGGGGTCTAAGTGCATGGCTTTATAAGCGGGCAGGACGCCGGATAAAACGCCTACGACAATTGCAACCGCGCCCGCCAGTGCCAATGTCCACGCTGATATGGGCACTTCATAGCCCAAGATGCTGCCCGCTATTTGTGATATGGCAAGACCCAGTGCCAGACCTATGGCACTGCCCATAAAGGAAATCATTACGGACTCGGTCAAAAATTGCAGCATTATCCAGCGGTTCGCCGCGCCCAATGCCTTTCTTATGCCTATTTCCCGCGTCCTTTCGGTTACGGATACCAGCATCATGTTCATAATGCCGATGCTGCCTACTACCAAAGAAATGGACGCAATTGAAGCAAGTAAAATTGAAAGCACAAGACCTACGGTCTTTACCGTTTCAACCATCGCCGTCATGTTCCTTACTTCAAAATCGTCCTCTGCCCCAGCTTTAATATTATGGCGCGAGCGTATAAGCATCTTTATGCGGTTAATCGCTGCTTCCATGTCTTCGCTATCGGATATCTTTATAAAGCCGAAGTTCACGCGGTTCGGTATGCGCGAGCCTTGGATGCGCTGGCGCAAAGTCGTGTAAGGTATGATGATGATATCGTCTTGGTCGTTACCCATCAAATCCTGCCCCTTGCTTTTTAGGACGCCTACGACTTTTAGCGGGACATTTTTAATGCGAATGGTTTGCCCCACGGGATCGTTAAAGCCGAAAAGCTCGTTAGCTACGGTTGCTCCGATAAGGACATAAGGCGCGGCGGCTTTTACATCTTTGCTCGTGAAAGGTTCGCCTTTTTCCACTTCCCATTTGTTCACGATTAAAAGGTCGGTGGTGGAACCTCTTAACGCCGCGGTCCAATTGTTCGCACCATATACCGCCTGCGCCGTGGCAAAGATCATGGGAGCGGCGGCCTCTATGCCTTTTAAGCCGCGGACGGCGTCAACATCTTGCGAAGTTATGCTGGGGCGCTGGCCGCTTTTTATGCCCGAAGTTACCACAAAGTAAGGGTGAAGCATTACTAACTGTCCGCCCATAGAGGCAAAGCTGTTGTTAATTACCAGCGTTACGGTCTGTCCCGCCGCTACCATTAACACAACCGCGCCTACGCCGATAATGATTCCGAGCGTGGTTAAAAAGCTGCGCAGTTTGTGCGAAGAAATTGATATCCAAGCTTCTTTGATTATGAGCCACAACATCTATGAGATTCCTTGTTTTACTGATAGCACGGCACTTTCTTTGAATTTTGCTTTTTCTGAAGTCATAATCATTTGGAAAGCTCCTTATAGTTTTTAACAAGGCCGTCATATTCCTTCCTGCCGTCGGTGATGCGGATAAGCCGAGTCGCATAACTCGCAACATCGGGTTCGTGCGTCACCAAAACAATCGTCTTTCCCGCTTTGTTAAGGTCGGTGAAAAGCTCCATAATCTCGTCCGAAGTGGTGCTGTCAAGATTGCCCGTGGGTTCGTCCGCAAGTATTATCGTTGGTTCGGTCGCAAGCGCACGGGCTATCGCCACGCGTTGCTGCATGCCGCCCGAAAGTTGATTCGGAATGCGGTCTTGATTACCCGCGAGCTTCATCATGTCAATGTATTTAAGTGCGGTTTCGCGGCGCGCCTTATCGCTCATGCCGCGATAAATAAGCGGCAGAGAAACATTGTCCGCTATGGTTCTGCGCATAAGTAAATTAAAGTTTTGGAATACGAATCCTATGGACTTATTCCTTACTTCGGCAAGCTGATTATCCGAAAGGTGCGATACTTCCTGCTCCGCTAAAATGTAAGAGCCAACAGTAGGGCGATCAAGGCAGCCCAAGATATTCATAAGCGTGGATTTACCCGAGCCGGAAGGGCCCATAATCGCCACGAACTCGCCTTTCGTAACGGTGAAGTTTATGTCCTTTAGCACTTCTTGGCTAAGCCCGCCTTCCATGAAGTAGGTCTTGCCGATGTGCTTTAATTCTATGACAGGTTCGTTGCTCAAAGTGTATGCCCCTTATTTAACTTTACACCTACATCATGGGAGGTCTTTGCGAGGAGCTTTTTTTCTTGCCCGAGGCGACATACTCCGAAATAATCTCTTCGCCTTGTTCCAAGCCGCCAAGCACTTCAATCGTGCTGTCGTCGGAAAGTCCCGTGACGATAATCTTCGGCACAATCTTTTCGCCTTGAAGCTCGTAAACAACCGCCTCATCGTATTTAAGATTTTTCGGCGCATCGCCTTCAATAAGGTATCTTAAATCCAAAGGCAGCTTGAATTGCAAGGCGCTTTTCGGAATAACCAAAACGCCATCTTTTTTATCAACGCTGATGTTCACAAAGGCGGTCATACCGGGCAGGAGCTTTTTATCCTCGTTATCTATCGTGATGATAACCGTGTAAACCACAACATTACTTTCGGTCGCGGGGTTTAAGCGGATTTGCCCTATCGTCCCTTTGAAAGTGTCGGAAGGGTAAGCGTCAACCGTAAAGGTCACCGGCATACCGCTTTTTATCATTCCTATATCAGCTTCGGAGACGCTGGTTTCAATTTGCATCTTTGTCAGGTCCTCGGCGATTTTAAACAGCGTCGGAGTGGAAAAACTGGCGGCTACGGTCTGCCCGACTTCAACCTCTTTGGCAATGATGGTGCCGTGAACGGGGGAAGTAATTTTGGCATAGCCGAAGTTCCTTTTCGCTTTGTTATAAGAAGCTACCGCCGAGTCGTATGAGCTTTGCGCGGTCGCCAGGTTCAATTCGTATTCCTCAAGTTCGGTTTGCGAAATGTAGCCTTCTTTATGCAATTCTTTGTTGCGGTTATAGTTAAGTTTCGCAATGCGAAGTTTCGCTTTTGCCGCTTCAACATTTGACTTGGTTTGCTTTACTTCCTCGTCCAGCAAATAAGTGTCAAGAGTGGCGATAAGCTGGCCTTCTTTTACTTCGTCGTTATAGTCCACGAAAATCTTTTCAATAATGCCCGAAACCTGCGTGCCTACATCAACAACATTTCGGGGATTAATCGTGCCCGATGAGGATATTTCTTTATGCACCGAGCCTTTTTCAACCGTTACCATTTCCAGCTTGTTCGCGATGTTATCGGCTTTGGGCTTAAAGTAGAAGTAGTAAGAGGC
>CACZRW010000011.1 GCA_902783675.1 uncultured Pseudomonadota bacterium
CCCGTTATTCTCAGCTTTCTTTTTCCCGTCATTCTCAGCCGAAGGCTGGGAATCCGGTTGCGTAGCAACCACGGCGATAGCCGTAATAAACGGATCCCCGAGCTGAGCCTAACGGCTCCCTCGAGGATGACGCTTTTTTAAACTTATAAGCTAACCTAGCCCTTGATTCCGAAGGCTTCAAAGCGCTTGTTAAATCTGGCAAGCTGTCCGCCCGTGTCAACCAAGCGGTAAACACCTGTCCAAGCGGGGTGCGTAAGCGAATCGATGTCCAGCTTAATCTTATCGCCGGCCTTGCCCATGGTTGAGCGGCACTTAATCTCGGACCCGTCGGTCATGATGAAAGTGACTTCGTGATAGTCGGGATGTATATCTTTTTTCATTTTTTATTCTCCACTAAATATTTAGTAAATCTTTTAAAAGTCGGAAAAATCTATACTAAAGCAAAATAAAAATCAAGCTTTTCTTTAAAGGCGGCGGGAAAAGTCTATTCCTCGGCAAGGATTTCAAGGAAAACCTGGTCTTTTTGCACGCGGTTGCCAAGGGCATGCACCTCTATTTTGGACGAGGGAATACCCTCTTTTAACAAAAAGTCGCGAATGGTAAGCGCCCTTGAAAGCGAAGTGCGGCGCGCTTTGGACGAAGCAAACTCGGGATTCTTGGCGTAAGCAATTAAACGAATCGCAAGCCGATTGTCCGCCTTTACCGTATTTGCAACTTCCTTCAAGTCCGCTTTATTTTGCGCGGTCAGGCCGGTTGCCGATGGCGCAAAGTCAAAGAAAATCACATGCCCCGACTTGGTGATGATGTCATCAATGTCGCCCTTTTCCACCGCGAGGGTGGGGGCGGCTTTGGGTGCGGGAGCCTCGGTAAGCGCGGGAGCTTCGGCAGGCACGGGGGCTTTTTTCTCGGCGGGTTTTGCCGAGGGCTTATCCGTAGCTTTCGTGCGCACTTCAGCTATCGTTTCTTTCTTTGTTTCTTTCTTTATTTCCGACTTAACTTCTTTCTTTGCTTTTGCTATTGCCTGCGTTTGCGCATCTTGCTTCGCTTCCTTTTTGGCTTTCATCGCGGGAGCGGGGGCGGAGGCGGAGGCAGGGACGGTGGAAGGCGTTTTAGGTTTTCTTGCTTTAAAAGGCTTTTTGTATGTGAAAGGAGGCTTTTTAAGAATGATTTTTTCGGGCTTGGCGGAGGCTTTCGGTTCCGGGACCATCTTGGACTCGGCAGAGGCTTTAGGTTCCTCGGGCACTACCGGCGCGGGTAAAAATACTTCCTCGGTCTGTAGTTTTATTTCCTCGTCCGCGCCTAAAACCGAAAGGTCAACCACGATATCTCTTGAGCCGGTATAGATGACATTTTCGGCTTTTGCCGCACTTGCAAAAGCTAAAAATGCCAGCAATATCGCGCCCGTCTTTATCATTTTTTGTCCCTTAAGGCTTTGGTAACGGCAAAGTCCATTTCATCGTTTGTGGCTATTATGCTTGCCGATTCAAGCACTTCCAGCAGCTTATCTTTGCCGCTTGCCGAACGGGCGTGGCCGCCGGCTTCCTTTACCATGACAAGCCCCGCCGCTATGCTTGTGGGAGCTATATCGTGGCACCAATAGGCGTCAAGTTTGCCCGCCGCAACCATTGCCAATGCAAGCGAAGGCGCGCCCATGCGTCTTGCCCCTTCGGTGTTTGCGGTGATGATACGAAGGCGCTCTTGATACAGGTCAATCGCGGCGGCGTCTTTGCCGGCAATGTCAATACCTATAAGCGCATCAGCAAGATTTCTTCGCCCCGATACGCGCAGCCTTCTGTCGCCGCGAGCGGTCATGAGGTATGCGCCAGTGCCTTTTTCGGCATAGTAAAGCTCGTCTAAAACAGGGTTATAAGTAACGCCCGCCAAAATGTCGCCATCGCGCACCAGCGCCGCGGAAATGGAAAAAAACGAAATGGCGCGCATGAAGTTCGTAACACCGTCAAGCGGCTCAAGAATGAAGGTGTTTGAGGTATCCTCGCCTTCAATCTTTTCCTCGCCCGCAATCACAAAGCTGTAATTAGGACGCGCGCGGCGCAATTCGGCAAGCAAAGTATCCCTTGATTTAGCAACCGTTTTGGCGACGAAATCCGCAGGCGCTTTTTTCGTGATTTGCAAGTTTTCCACTTCGGAAAAGTCGCGCACTATCATCTTTCCCGCCTTGCGGACCGCCTTTATCATAACATTAAGCGCAGGGGACAAACTCCCCATGATTTTCTCTTCCTTAAAATCGGAGAAAGTCTTTTTCTGTTGTAAAAGAGTCGCCATTATTTCGCTCTTTCAACATAGGTGCAATCGGCCGTGGCAACCACGATCTTCTCACCTTGATTGATGAAAGGCGGAACCGTGATGCGCATGCCGTTTTCCAAAACCGCTGGCTTGAAAGAAGTCGTGACCGTCTGTCCCTTTACCGAAGGTTCGCACTCGGTAACTTCCAAAACAACATTGGGCGGAAGGTTCACGCCGATGGGACGATCCTCAATAAAGTTGACGGTAACATCCATGTTGTCCTGTAAAAAGCCGACCTGCTCACCCATAATGTCTTTGGGTATCGCGTATTGGTCATAGTTCTCCTTGTTCATAAAGACAAGGTTGTCGCCGTCGGGATAAAGGTATTGGCAATCGCGCTCCTCGCTCATCAGCTTTTCAACCGTGTCGGCAGTTCTCCACCGCTCGTTGGTCTTGGTGCCCGTGTCAACATCACGCATTTCAACTTGGATAAAAGCGCCGCCTTTACCCGGTTGAATAAGGTTTATTTTGATGACCGACCACTGGCGATTGTTGTGCTCAATAACCCAGCCCGGACGAATAAGATTTGCATTTTGTTTCATTTTTTCCTCTCTTTCTTTTAGAAACTTTGGGGTAAACCTAGCATAAACTTTTGCCATTAGCAACGAGCTTTACAAAAAATAACTTCGCGTAGTATAACCTTCTCCTGCAATTTGATACTTAAAGGAAAAGGACGAAAGAATGCAAAATAATGCGCAAAAAAAGTGGTGGAACCCCGATGTTTATGCTCGCAAAATTCCCTATCTGGAACAGAGGCATAAGATTATCGGCGCAATCAGAAATTACTTTAACGGCCAAGGGTTTTTGGAAGTGGAAACGCCCGCGCTGCAAATATCTCCGGGGCTGGAAGTTCATCTTCGCGCCTTTAAGACCGAGCTTTACGAGCCGTTTGAGGACGGGACGAAAACGATGTATCTGCACACCTCGCCCGAGTTCACGATGAAGAAGCTTTTGTCCGCAGGCCTGCCGAAGATTTATCAACTTTGCCATGTGTATAGAAACGGCGAGCGCTCGGAGCGTCATCACCCCGAATTCAATATGATAGAGTGGTATCGCGCGAACGATGATTACTACACTCTCATGGACGATTGCGAAAAAGTTTTGCAAGCGGCGGTTACTGCCGTGGGAAAGAAAACTTTGCTGCATAAAGGAGTGGAATGCGATCCTTTCGGCAAGTGGGAAAGGCTTACGATTAACGAGGCGTTTTTGCGCTATGCGGATATAGATGTTTTGGCAACGATTGATGATCCCGACGCGTCCGATCCCGATCCTAAAAAGCTTATGGCAGAGGCAAAGCGCATAGGGATTCATTTTGAAGAAAGTGACCGCTGGGAAGATGTATTCTTCAGGATTTGCCTTGATCGCGTAGAGCCGAAATTAGGCTTTGGCGGGGTGCCGACGATTTTCTATGAATACCCGAAATGCCTTGCCGCCCTTTCGCGCACAAGCCCGAAAGATAGACGGGTCGCCGAGCGGTTTGAGTTCTATGTTTGCGGCTTGGAAATGGGTAATGCTTTTTCCGAACTTACCGATGTTGTCGAGCAGAGAAAGCGCTTCACCGCAGATATGGATATGAAGGAAAAACTTTACGGCGAGCGCTATCCGATTGATGAAGATTTTATGGAAGCGCTTAAGATTATGCCGCCGGCAACGGGTATCGCCGTGGGTATCGATCGCGTGATAATGACCGCTACGGGCACCGATGATATTAACGATGTTTTGTGGGCGGAAGTTGCTAAATAAATACTTCAAAAAACTAAAAGGAAAGCCTCCCCATAACGGAGGCTTTTTTTAGCTTTTAAGTTCGAACCTGACAATGCCTTTTGTGAAGAAAATGCATAAGTTTTCGCTCTCGCGCTCAAAGCAGTTGTCCGAGATTTTTTGCCATCCGAGAGCAGGTAAAACTTCGTCGTAGTAAGCAAAAACATGTTCGGATTTTATGCGTGGTTCGGCGTGTAAGTTTACTTCGGTGAAGCTACCTTCGGGCGAATCAAAACTCGTCACGCCGTCTTCGATTTGCGCAAGACCGTCCATCAAAGGAACATCTTCAAAACCGGGGATAAATTGATAGTATTCGGCGTGCGCGAACGCGGCAAAAAATAATGTAAACAGACTTATAAAAACTTTCATAAAAACCATAAATCTTAAACCTTAAACAAGTTAATTAGAAATGAGGAATGAGGAATGAGGAATGATTGCGTTTTTGCATTCCGCAAAAACAAGATTTTTATTTTTTCATTTTTCATTTTTCTTCCCTCATTAAACTTATCACCTTATAAGCTTATAAACTAACCCTAACCCTTAACCTACCTTTGGCATTTTTCGCAAAAGAAAGTGCCTCGGCCGCCTTGCATTATTTTTACAATTTTATGCCCGCAGTTTACGCATTTTTCGCCCTCTTTGCCATAGACTAAAAGGCTATTAACAAAGGCGCCTTTTTTACCCTCGGCAGAGCGGTAGTCGCGGAAAGTCGTGCCGCCCGCCGCAATGGATTTTTGCAAAATGTTTTTGATTATCGGCACTAATTTTTCCGCTTCTTGAAGCGTGATTTTTTCTGCCGCGCGCAGGGGCGAAATGCCCGCTTCAAACAATGCTTCGCACACATAAATGTTGCCCAGTCCCGCAACGATTTCTTGGTTAAGCAAGGCTTGTTTTATCGGCACTTTGCGCCCTTTTATTTTTTGCAAAAATGAGGCGGGATTAAAATCGTCCGAAAGCGGCTCGGCACCCATAAAAGCAAGCCTTTCCAAAGCGATTTTCGCAGGCGCCAAATCCACCATTCCGAACCTTCTGGCGTCGGAAAAAACCAAACATTTTCCGCCTTTAAAATATAAAATTATGTGATCGTGTTTGGCCCTTTTATAAGAGTGGTCGTGAGCAATAAAGCGCCCCGTCATACCTAAATGCACGGTCATGATTTCTTCGGAAGAAAGGTGCACCAGAATGTATTTTCCGCGCCGGCAAACATCGGTGATTTTTGTTCCCGTTACGCGCTTTATGAAGTCTTGCGGGACAGATGTTCCGATGCGCAAATCAAAGCGAAAAACTTCGGCACGCACGATTTCTTCTCCTTTAAAAGTTTTGCAAATATATGAGCAAACGGTTTCAACTTCGGGTAGTTCCGGCATTATTTTTTGTTCCTTTGAAAAGTGATTAAGTTGTAAATCACCGCGGCGTTTCGCTTTGCTTCTTTCACACCTAAATCATCGGCTTCGGTGTATAAAAACCACGCGTTGTAAAAGTTCTGCTCCACGCCCGTGCCGGTGGCGTTCATCCATGCCAAAAGCTCTACCGCTTCGGGATTTTTTTCGTCTGCCAAAGCGGTGACAAGCGCTATATCCTCGGCGCTGACAAGCCCTGATTTAACGGCTTTTACCGCTGATAAAAAAGTGCGCTCGGGCGGTTTTAAAAAGGGGTTTTTGTAAGTCGGCACAATGTCGCTTTTGCCGATAACGGCGGCATAAATCTCCTCTAATTCGCCCGCCGCCGCTTCGCCGCTTTGGCAAAAAATAAGAAAGGAAATACTTGCCATAAGTAAACCTTTGCCCATAATAGAAGCATAAGAAGCAACCTTGTTTTGAAAGCTGAAAAATGGAAAAAACATTTGTAAAAATTACCCGCACCGATAAAGATTCTAACTTGCCTTTGCCGCAGTATGCCACAGAACTTTCTTCGGGACTAGACTTATTAGCAAATGTTTCTGCTCCTGTCGTGATTAAAAGATTCGCGCGGGCGCTCATTCCTACGGGAATTGCAATTGCGATACCTAAAGGGCTTGAGGCGCAGGTGCGTTCGCGCTCGGGGCTCGCCATTAAAAACGGGGTGTTCGCGCTTAACTCGCCCGGCACAATCGACGCTGATTACAGGGGCGAAGTAAAGGTGATTTTGTGCAACCTCGGCGAAGAGGATTTTGTCGTTGAGCGCGGTATGAAAATTGCTCAGCTGGTCTTTGCGCCCGTCGTGCAAATCGCGTGGGAAGAAGCGGACGCTTTGGACGCTACCGAAAGGGGCGAAGGGGGCTTTGGTTCTACCGGCATAAGGGGAGCGGAAAAGTGAAAAAAGACTTGCTCATTTTTGCTTTTATTTTTGCTTTGGCTTTGGGCGAGCCTTTTGCCGCGAGTGCGGCGGTGAAAGAGAAAATCGTTCCTCTTACACCGCGGTTTGTATCGCTTAAAAGCGGCATTGTGAATATGCGAGTGGGACCTGATGAAAAGTATCCTATTGTATGGGAATACCACGCGAAAGGATTACCCGTAGAATTGCTGGCGAAGTATGGACACTGGCGGGAAATAAAGGATTTTGACGGCAGCACGGGGTGGGTAAGACGCGGCACTCTTGCCGGCAAAAGGACTTTCCGCGTCATCGCCTCGACCGTGCTTTTGCGCGAGCCGGATAAAGATTCTGCCGCGGTGGCAAAGTTAGAGCTCGGGATTATGGGCGCTATTATGTCTTGCCCCAAGACGCACCCTTTTTATTGCCGCGTTGAAGTGCAAGGATATCAGGGCTGGCTGCCCAAAGTGGAAATATTCGGCGTCTATCCCGATGAAGTAATAGAGTA
>CACZRW010000012.1 GCA_902783675.1 uncultured Pseudomonadota bacterium
AACCAGTTATTATATATGGCACCACCACCGCCGCCGTTATTTCGATCCGTAAAAGTAGCCTCATTTTCAACAAAAGATACTTCGGAAAGATCTAATTTACCATGGTTATATATAGCGCCGCCAAAACTTGCTTCGTTATAATTTAAGCCAGAATTAGATATTTCTATAATTGCTGCGGGATTACGTTTTTCATCCATTAACGCGTTATTAAAAATTGCTCCGCCAGCGCTTACGGCAGTGCCTGTTGCAGTATTTTCTTCAAAGAGAGAGTTTGAAATAGTTATTTTACCTTTTTCATTATAAATAACTCCACCATCATCTGAGACGCTATTATTGGTAAAAGACGAAAGAGTTCCCCCTATGGTAACCGTCCCCTCACTATAGATAACACCTCCTTCATTATCTCCTGAGGAGATATTCGCCGCAACGGCATCGTCAAAAACCCTCGTTTCACCTGTTGCAACTTCTATTCTTTCTGTAATGGTTTCAGCCAAAGCACTATTTGCAACGAAAGATGCCGTAACTATCGCAGTTGTTAAGAATAAATTTTTTGTCATTTTACTCTCCTTTTGGATACCGTCTTGCCAAGACGTTAATATACACTTACACTTCAATTATAAAAAACACGAACATCGTAGATGTATTTTAAATAATTAAGTTTATTATTACCTGCAGTTGAAATTTTAACAAGATAAAAAAATGACAAAAAAAATTATAGGTATCAATGAAATAAGAAGGCTTATGGAAAAAGGAACTCCTATGGAATTGGGGACGGACTTGTTGCAAGCGTTTGCCGAGTATAGTCAGGACGCTCTAAAAATCACTATGGAGATGAATAGTAAGTATCATACGCCCGAGCAGGTAAGAAAATTGTTTTCCGAGTTAACTGCCAGCGAAATAGATGACAGTTGTATTATAATGCCTCCTTTTTATACCGAATTCGGAAAAAATATCAAAATGGGTAAAAGTGTTTTCATTAACACCTGTTGCCACTTTCAAGATAACGGTGGCATAGAAATCGGGGAAGGAGCGCTGTTCGGTAATAATGTTACTATTGCCACGCTTAATCATGACATAAATCCCAAAACGCGCTGCAATGCGACGCCTAAACCGGTTAAAATCGGTAAAAAAGTGTGGATAGGCTCAAATTGTATAATTCTTCCCGGAGTCAGTATCGGGGATAACTCTATTATCGGGGCAGGAAGTGTCGTGGTTAAAAGCATCCCCGAAAATACTATTGCCGTCGGTAATCCGGCCAAGGTCATCAAAGCTATTGAAAGCAAAAAACAATAGGTGCAAATCGGCCATAATTTAATATTTTTTGCTTGACAGCCAAACATGTTAGTGGCTGGATAGTATTACTCTTGCATGTGTAAGGGGATGCGGATTTAAACCAACTTGTCCCGCTATAGAGGACTAAAAAGGAGAATAGATATGCAGAAAACTGCCGAAGCGGTGTCAATCGGACATCCGGATAAAACTTCCGATTATATTTCCAGTTACATTTTAGACCGTATGATTGAGCAGGATAAGACCGTTAAATATGCGGTTGAAGTTATGCTTAAAGATAACACTGTCGTTCTCGGCGGTGAAATCCGAGGCGATGTAAGCCTTGATAAGCTTGAGGAATATGTCAAAGCCGCCTTGCGAGAAATAGGCTATGATGAACGCTATGCCGAGATTTGGGGCGATTATGCCTTGAATATCAACAAGCTCAAAATTATCAACCTTATCGGCAAGCAATCAGATGACATCAACAAAGGTGTTGAGCTAGATGGCTGGGGTGATCAAGGTGTTTTTGTCGGTTATGCCTGTAAAGGTGAAGGGTATATTAATCGTGAATTATTTTTAGCACGCAAACTAAATAAAGCCTTATACGAGAAAGCCCTCACTTCTGACAACCTTGGTTTAGACATTAAAACTCAGGTCACTCTTAACGATTTAAATGGTGTTGAGACTGTTATCGTTGCTATTCCCATGCTCAAGTATGAGGATTTGACGGAGTTTGTTGTTGAGGAGCTTGGGGAAAATCCCGAACAAATTATCATAAACGGGACAGGGATTTATCAGCACCACTCTTCCATTGCTGATTGCGGAATTACGGGTCGCAAGCTGGCTTGTGATTTTTATTCAACCGCGAGCCCGATTGGCGGTGGCTCGCCTTGGACCAAAGACGGCAGCAAGGCAGATGTTACTTTGAACATTTATGCAAGACAGCTTGCCCTTGAAAACCTTAAGGACAACGACGAATGCTTTGTTTATCTTTCTTCTTGCATAGGCAGAGCAGAACTACCTAGCGGAACAATCAAAACGGTTAAAGACGGGATTGTCACTTACAATCAGCTATGGTGCAACCTTAAGCCCAGCGCCATCATCGAGCTGTTTGGGCTTAACACTCCCATCTATGCCAAGCTATGTAAGAAGGGGTTACAGGCTTTAAGTCTTGTTACTACCAAGCGGTAATTAGTCTATGGTATAGACGCGATTTTCTTTGCGTGGGGCGGCTTGGGGCTCAGCACCGTCCGCATAGCCCAAAATGCAGTGGCCGATGCCTTCCCAGTTGCCCTCTATGCCCAGAGATTTCAGAAGTTCCTTATATTCCGGCAGCTCAAACTCTTCCTTTGCACGATGAATCCAGCAACTGCCAACGCCTAAAGTATGCGCCGCAAGCATCATATTGCCCATCACCAACGAACCGTCATAAATGCCTGTAAACCAGTCCTTGTCCGCCAAGACAATTAAAACGACCGGAGCGCCGTAGAATGGATCCACGCCTTCGGGTTGTCCCAAGATTTTACCGTTAATGGCCGATAACTTATCACGAAAATCTTTATTTTTAACCACAATGATTTTGCTGGCTTGCTTGCCCATACCACTCGCGGCATAGAGTCCCGCCTCAACAATCTGGTCAATCTTATCCTGTTCCACCATATCCGGTTTGAACTTACGGATGCTTCGTCTGGTTTTCATTGCTTCTAAGACCGGGTTCATTTTGTCCTCCTTTGGTTATAAGTAGATGCTAATTAAAGATTGTTTATTTAGCAAGAAGTTCTGCAGATATCTTTCGTTTTAGGCTGGTTTGTGTTTGACCAAGAAAAAACCTCGCCGAAGCGAGGTGTTGTTGGGACTATATACTGTCGCGGGTTTTAGCCGATTTTCTTTCGTAGATTTTAGCTTTAATTACTTCTTCTTCCGAAAGATCAAGTCGGCCGATTGAGTCACCCATAGAACTGCCGGACGAAAAACCGGTATAACTTCCGGCATAAGGGTTGTCCGCAGGAGTAGGTCCACCGTATTTAAACAAGTCCTCATACATCTTTTTGGCCGTTTCCGGACTTATAGTCCTAGATGCTTCTATATGTCTTTTAAATCTGGCTCCTTTTTCCTCCAGCGTATAAGGTTTAGCGGGGGACTTATTGATTTTAACACCTTTTTGCTCAAGGTGGTCTTGCGGATAATTAATCTTTATACCGACTTCCTTTAGCGGTTCCAGATACTTATCAATGCTTTGGACCTTGGAAAGGTCATAAACTTCCGATTTGTCTTTTGCCTGCGTATTTATTGTTATGTTAAGGATATAGTTGTAAAACTTTTCCACATTTAAGATATTCACGACCCCGTCAAGCATATTCGCTTCAAAAATAGCCTCCGGGGCTTTCTTGCCGTCAGAGGCAAGTTTATTGTTGTCGCGAATTCTTACAAAAAGGTTCTTCCCCTTGCTCTGAGCAAGTGTCTTTGGCAATTTTTTGCAGGCGTCTTGGTGTAATTCAAACAAATTGACCGTGTCCACATAGCGTTTGCTGGCATCGCCTCTGTTTTTCGCCGCCCAAAGAGCCGTTACGACATACCTTGCCACTCCTTCCATTCTTGCGTTTCCTCCTTTGTAGGTGGAAAATTTGATTATTTTCTCCGAAGGATAAATCTGATCAAATAAGCAATGCGGGCATTTGCCTTCCCTATTTAGTTCCCAAAGTCGATCCAAGACCTTATTCCTTATAGTGGAAGATTCAAGATAAGTTATAGTGGAAAAGTCCATGTCGCCCACATCTCTGCTTGTCAGCAAATAGCGGTAGGCATCCGTGTTTATAACTACGGCGTCCGCGGTGGTTAAACCTTTATCCTTAAACATATCATCAAAGGCGGCTTTTGAAGTGCTTTTACCCGACCCTGGACCGCCGAACATCATGAAGCCTACCCTGTCCGAAGGATTAGGAACAGGAAGCACTTCCAACTTTCCCGCTTTAATGGCTTTAAAAACCTCTGTTCGTGCCATTTGGGAAATAATATCCGAGGCATATTTAGTGTAGGCCTCTCCCCAGGCAAGAGCAATTACTGCTTTAAGTGCACCCATATTTGGCTCTTTC
>CACZRW010000013.1 GCA_902783675.1 uncultured Pseudomonadota bacterium
AACTGAACAGGTCCTTTACCTTGGCAAAAAAGGTGGAAATGGAAGGGGTGTGATTTGCTCCTTCGGCTTCAAACTCGCGCAGCAATTCTTCTTGGCGCTTTGTGAGGCTGGTGGGGATTTGCACATTTATATCAACGAACAAGTCACCCCTTTTGTCGCTGTTCATTATAGGCATGCCGCGCCCCTTTACCTTAAGGCGCGAGCCGTTTTGGGTGCCTTTGGGAATCTTTAATGTCGCGGGTTCGCCGTCTATGGACGGGACTTCGACTTCGCCGCCAAGGCTTGCCGTCACTATGGATATAGGAATTGCGCAGTATAAATCATCGCCCGAGCGATTGAAAATCGGGTGCTCCTCAACTCCGACAAAGACATACAAATCGCCGTTTTCGCCACCGCCGGTGCCGATATCGCCCTCGCCCGCCAAGCGCATGCGTGTGCCGCTGTCCACGCCCGCGGGGATTTTCACATCGAAGGTCTTTTGGATTTCGGTGTAGCCCGTGCCGTGGCATTCGGTGCAGGGATTCTTTATAATCGTGCCGAGGCCGCCGCATTCGGGGCAAACGGTCTCTACGCTGAAAAAGCCTTGCTGGCGACGCACCCTGCCGCGACCACCGCATGCCGTGCAGGTGATCGGCTTTTCCCCGTCCGCCGAGCCCGTGCCTTTGCAGGTCTTGCACTTTTCATGCGAAGGAATCGTGATGGTTTTAGTCGTGCCGGTAAAGGCTTCCTTTAGCGTGATTTCCACATCGGTTCTTAAGTCGCTGCCGCGGCGGGGAGCGTTCGGATTGCGAGGTCCCGATTGCCTTTTACCGCCCATAAAGGCAGAGAAAACATCTTCAAACAAGTCGGAAAAATCGCCCGCGCCGAAGCCGCCGGCACCAAAGCCGCCACCAAAGCCGCCCTGCCCGCCTTCAAAAGCGGCGTGGCCGTAGCGGTCGTAAGCGGCGCGTTTGTTTGCGTCCATAAGGACTTCGTAGGCTTCGGTAATTTCTTTAAATTTTACTTCTGCTTCGCGATCGTCAGGGTTAAGGTCGGGGTGATACTTTTTCGCCAGCGTCCGATAGGCCTTTTTAATTTCCACCTCGGTCGCGGTTTTTGCTACTCCCAGAACTTCGTAATAGTCGCGTTTCATATCGCAAGGGCTTT
The DNA here is from genome assembly GCA_902783675.1 of uncultured Pseudomonadota bacterium. Classification (GTDB taxonomy): domain Bacteria; phylum Pseudomonadota; class Alphaproteobacteria; order CACZRW01; family CACZRW01; genus CACZRW01. Next base: position 1,147 of record CACZRW010000013.1, read on the forward strand.
CTTGGTTGATAAGGTTATAAGTTTATAAGCTTATAAGGTGATAAGTTTATAGGTTTAAACTCATCACCTTATCGCTGTTTAAAGTTACTTTTTCACTTCTTCAAAGTCGGCGTCCACGACATCTTCTTCCTTAGGCTTATCGTCCGAGGAAGCTTCGTCGGAAGAAGCGGAAGCGCCCGCGTCGCCCGCACTACCGGTAGCGGCGGCTTCGGCTTGTTGCTGTTTATACATAGCCTCGCCCAGCTTCATCGATGCGTTCATAAGCGCTTCGGTCTTGGCCTTGATGTCCGCGGTATCGTTTCCTTCAAGAGCTTTCTTTAAAGGCTCTATCGCGTCCTCAACGGCTTTTTTATCGTCGGCGCTTACCTTGTCGCCAAGCTCTTTTAAGGTCTTTTCCGTCTGGTGGATAAGTCCCTCGGCGTGGTTTTTGGCTTCAACCGCTTCCTTCTTTTCCTTATCTTCGGAAGCGTGCGCCTCGGCCTCTTTTACCATCTTTTCAATGTCCGCATCGGAAAGTCCGCCCGAGGCTTGAATCTTAATCGTTTGCTCCTTACCCGTGGCTTTGTCTTTCGCGGAAACATTGACTATGCCGTTGGCATCAATGTCAAAAGTAACCTCTATCTGCGGCATACCGCGCGGTGCGGGAGGAATACCGACCAAGTCGAATTGCCCCAAAAGTTTGTTGTCCACCGTCATTTCGCGCTCGCCTTGGAAAACACGAATGGTGACAGCGGTCTGTCCGTCCTCGGCAGTTGAAAAGACTTGCGACTTTCTGGTGGGAATCGTGGTGTTACGGTCAATCAGCCTGGTGAATACGCCGCCCAAGGTTTCTATACCCAAAGAAAGCGGTGTTACGTCAAGCAGTAAGACATCTTTTACATCGCCTTTTAACACGCCGCCTTGAATACCGGCGCCCAAGGCGACGACTTCGTCGGGGTTTACGCCTTTGTGCGGTTCGCGACCAAAGAACTCTTTAACCGTTTCCACTATCTTGGGCATACGGGTCATACCACCGACCAAGATGACTTCATCAATTTGGTCGGCCTTAAGCCCCGCGTCCTTCAAGGCCTTTTTGCAAGGCTCGATAGTTTCGGCAACCAAGTCCTCGACCAGGGATTCCATTTTTGCGCGAGTGAGCTTGATGTTCAAATGCTTCGGGCCGCTGGCGTCCGCAGTGATGAAAGGAAGGTTTACTTCCGTTGTCATGGCCGAGGAAAGCTCAATCTTGGCTTTCTCTGCCGCCTCTTTCAATCTTTGCAAAGCAAGGCGGTCGGTGCGAAGGTCAATGCCCTGTTCCTTTTTGAAATTGTCCGCCAAGAAGTCAATGATGCGAGCATCAAAGTCTTCGCCGCCCAAGAAGGTATTGCCGTTGGTAGACTTTACTTCAAACACGCCATCGCCGATTTCCAAAATGGAAACATCGAAAGTGCCGCCGCCCAAATCGTAAACAGCGATAGTGCCGCTGTTCTTCTTATCAAGGCCGTAGGCAAGCGCTGCCGCCGTGGGCTCGTTGATGATACGCAAAACTTCCAGCCCCGCGATTTTGCCGGCGTCTTTGGTCGCTTGACGCTGGCTGTCGTCAAAGTATGCGGGAACGGTGATTACGGCTTGAGTCACAGGCTCACCGAGATATGCCTCGGCGTCCTCTTTTAACTTTTGCAAGATAAAGGCAGAGACTTGGCTGGGAGCGTATTTTTCGCCCTTTACCTCAACCCATGCGTCATTGTTGTCGCCTTCGACAATATGATAAGGAACAAGGCTTTTTGCCTTTTCCACCATCTTATCATGATAACGGCGACCGATTAAACGCTTGATGGCAAACAAAGTGCCTTCGGGATTGGTCACCGCTTGACGCTTGGCCGGCTGGCCCACCAATCTTTCCTTACCTTCCGTAAAGGCGACCATGGAAGGCGTAGTGCGGTTGCCTTCGCTGTTTTCCAAAACCTTGGCATCCTTGCCGTCCATAACGGCTACGCAAGAGTTCGTCGTGCCTAAATCTATTCCTATAACTTTTCCCATTTTTTCCTCTTTTTAAAAATAAAAGTTAAACCGATGGGCTCTATATAAGAACGTCCCGTGCCTTATGCAAGCCCCGCCCTTTATAAAATAATTATTTAATGCGGGATTTTGAATAAGTCCTTTAGTTTAATTAAAAAATTGACTCCGCCTTCCCGTTTTGTTATATTTTTGCGCAAATGCT
>CACZRW010000014.1 GCA_902783675.1 uncultured Pseudomonadota bacterium
GAGCTTGCACCGATACCAAGGCTTGCACCGCGAGCTCCCAGTGCACCGCCGCAAGCTTACCCTATTGCGTGGAGAACCTGTGCTCCGACGCCTGCACCGCAGACTCTCAATGCCCCACCGCCACACCTTACTGTAACAGCGGTGTTTGCGGCTCCACTAAGTCCTGCACAGCCGATTCCGACTGCCCCAGCGCAATTCCTTATTGTAACAGCGGTGTTTGTGGCTCTACTAAGTCCTGCACATCTGCTTCACAATGCCCGAGTTCTATGCCCTATTGCAACAGTGGCGTATGCGATCCCTTAAAAGCCGGAACCAAAGTGCTTTCGGGAGTGGGAAGCTACAAGACTGTGGCCGCCGGAAGGTATCAGATAATTTTGTATGGGGAACAGGCGCGTTATTCTTGGAATTACAGTGGTTGCGTAGACTACAGCTCCTTCTACGGAGGAGGGGGTATTTTAACTGCTTATAAACAACTTTCAAAAGGCATAACTCTAACCGTAAAGACAGTTGCTGGAGGATACGATTCTTATTGTTGTAGGCCATGTTACAAAGACAAAGGAGGCGACGGCGTAGTTTTCTTTGCCGGTGGTTCGGCTCCGGCACTGGCTGTCGGTGGTGGTGGTACCTGTGATGTAGGTGGTGGAGGATATGCTGGCGGTGCTGGAAGTAAAAAAAGTGGATATAATTGGACGGGGGGCACGGGAAGTAGTGGAATTTCCTATAGCGGAGGGAAAAGTATGGCTGGTGGTAGTTCCACCACGTCTTGCACTGGTACATCAAGTAGCCGGTATGGTTATGGTGGATCGGGATATTGCGAAAACGGTTATACCTGTACAAGTGGAGGTACAAACACTAGGAGTAATTCCGTAGCTCAAGGTAACATTTATGTCTCTGTTACCTACTGCGGCCCTAACTCAAACAGCGCGTGTCCGTAATGGATTCCCAGCCTGCGGCTGAGAATGACGGGGAAATAATGAGGAATGAGGAATGAGAAATAAGGAATGATTGCGTTTTTGCAAAATGCAAAAACAACTTTTATATTTTCATTCCTAATTCCTAATTCCTAATTTCTCATTGGGCGAAGCCTTAAACCTTAACCTATCTTCCCGCAGCAGTGCTTGTATTTTTTGCCGCTACCGCAAGGGCAGGGGGCGTTGCGCTGTATCTTTCCTCTGTCGGTAAGGTGTATTTTCCCATCGTCCGGCACATTATCCGCTCGGTTCGTCTGCATCGCGTCAAACGAGGGCTTCTTGGGATTAAGCTGCTCTACCTCGTCCATGTTCTTTATTTGCACGCGCGCAAGTATCATGACCGTCCGCTCGCGCACCTTGTCAAGCATTTCTTTGAACATGTTAAAGGCTTCCTTTTTATATTCGTTCAAAGGATCCCGCTGGCCGTAAGCCCGCATGAAAATCGAATAACGCATGTAGTCAAGGAACTGCAAATGCTCTTTCCACACTTGATCCATAACTTGGAGCAAAATGCTTTTCTCTACCGTGCGCATAACTTCCTCGCCGACGGATTGCTCCTTTTCGTGCATCTTAACCTCAACCGCCGCTAAAGTGCGGTCCAAGACCTCGTTCGCATCCACGCCGTCCTCTGCCTGCCAATCGGTAAGCGGTAAATCTATGCCAAAGACGGTCTTCATCGCCGTGTCAAAGCCCTTTATGTCCCACTCCTCGGGTGAGGACTGCAAAGGAACAAAGGAGTTGACCATATCCGTCACGACATCAATGCGCATGTCCGAGATAGTATCGGCAATGTCTTTTGATTTCATGATGTCGCGCCGCTGTTCGTAAATAACCTTGCGCTGGTCGTTCATCACATCGTCGTATTTCAAAAGGTTTTTACGAATGTCAAAGTTGTAGGCTTCAACCTTTTCCTGAGCCTTTTTCATCGCCTTGGTAATCCAGGGATGGATAATCGCCTCGCCTTCCTTAAAGCCAAAGGTGCGCATGAGAGAATCCATACGAACTGTGCCGAAAACGCGCATCAAGTCATCTTCCAAAGAAAGGAAGAACTTAGAATTGCCGGGATCGCCTTGCCTTCCCGAGCGCCCGCGCAACTGGTTATCAATGCGGCGGCTCTCGTGCCGCTCGGTGCCGATGACATAAAGCCCGCCGGCGGCTATAGCCTGTTGCTTGCCCGACTCGACCTCGTCCTTAATCCTTTGTATGGCGGCATCGCGCTCTTTGCCTTCGGGCATGTCGGCAAGCTCGACCTTGACACGCATGTCAACATTGCCGCCTAGCTGAATGTCGGTGCCGCGCCCCGCCATGTTGGTGGCGATGGTTACGGCTCCGGGCACGCCTGCTTGCGCAATAATAGCCGCCTCGCGTTCGTGGTGACGAGCGTTAAGGACTTCAAACTTTATCTTTGTGTTAGCGCGCAAAAGCTCGGCAATATGCTCGGACTTTTCAATTGAAGTCGTGCCGAGCAAGACGGGTTGTCCCCGCTTCTGGCATTCCTCTATCAATTTAATTATGGCTTGATACTTTTCTTTTGCGGTGCGGTAAACCTCGTCTTCCTCATCGTGGCGGTTGCAAGGCACATTGGTGGGAATCTCAACCACTTCCAAATTGTAAATGGACGAGAACTCGCCCGCCTCGGTCATAGCCGTGCCCGTCATACCCGCAAGCTTGGGATACAGCCTGAAATAGTTCTGGAAAGTAATAGAGGCAAGAGTTTGGTTTTCGGATTGGATGGTGACATGCTCCTTTGCCTCAATCGCTTGGTGCAGGCCGTCAGCGTAACGCCTTCCTTCCATCATACGCCCCGTGAACTCGTCAATAATGACAACCTTGTCGTCCTTGACAATGTAATCAACATCGCGCGTGAACATCTTGTGCGCCCGCAAGGCTTGATCAACATGATGAACAAGAGCAATATTGGCAACTTCGTATAGCGAGCCGCCTTCCATAAGCCCCGCTTCGGTAAGCAACTTTTCAATATGCTCTGAGCCCTTGTCGGTAAAGGTAACTGTCTTTTGCTTTTCGTCCTTCTCAAAGTCGTCATCGTCAAGCTTGGGGATAAGTGCGTCAACCTTTACATACCTTTCCGAAGAATCTTCGGCGGCGCCCGAAATAATAAGCGGAGTGCGCGCTTCGTCTATCAATATGGAGTCCACCTCGTCAACAATCGCAAAGTTGAAAGGCCTTTGCACCATTTCTTCCAGCGAAAACTTCATATTGTCGCGCAGATAGTCAAAGCCTAGCTCGTTATTCGTGCCATAGGTGACATCGCAATTATATGCTTCGCGCCGTTGCGCCTCGTTCAGCTCGTGAACAATGCACCCGACCGAAAGACCCAAAAACTTGTATATCGCTCCCATCCATTCGGAATCGCGCTTTGCCAGGTAATCGTTGACGGTAACCACATGCACGCCTTTACCCGTAAGCGCGTTAAGGTAAACCGGCATGGTGGCAACAAGCGTCTTGCCCTCACCTGTCTTCATTTCGGATATGCGCCCGCGGTGAAGCACAATGCCACCGATAAGCTGCACATCAAAGGGCCGTAACCCGAGGGTGCGCTTTGACGCCTCGCGCACAACGGCAAAGGCATCGGGCAGAATATCGTCCAAAGTCTCGCCTTTTGCCAACCGCTCTTTAAGCAAAGGGGTCTTGGCCTTTAATTCCTCATCAGAAAGCTTTTCCAACTCCGGTTCTTTGGCGTTTATCTCATCGACAATTTTTCTAAGACTTTTGATGTATCTGTCGTTGACCGAACCGAATATACCTTTAACAAATGAACCTAGCATTTAAACCCCTTTTAAATCATCTTTTTGATGTTACAAATCGAACCCATACTAGATAGTGTTCTAATCCGAGTATGTCAACATTAACATCTTTTTATTTGCGAAGAAGTAGCAAATGTTATATATGGACTTATATTAGGCTGTAGCCTATAAAGGATATGTCTTTAACTTATAAAAAAGGGGTTTGAAAATGTGTTGTTGCTCTAAAGGTAAAGGAATCTTTGCCATTATAGTCATTCTGTTTTTAGTTGTGGCAGGTGGCTATGTTATAAATGAAAAGTATGAGTTTGTAACCGAAACAAAGCCGGCCGATGATGTGGTTATTGTCACTATCGGCGACGAGAACATTTATCTTTCTGATGTTATGGATTTTTATAAATCAAATCCTCAGCTGAAGAATGTTCCGCTTGAAATGGTTTATAAGGATATTCTTAACAATATGATAGACTTTAAGGCTATTACAGTTGCTGCTAAAAAGGCAAAACTGGAGAAGAGCCCCGAGTATATCAAAGGCATGAAAGAGGCAAAGGATCAGATCCTTCGTGCCGTCTTTATCAAAACCGAATTGGATAAGAAAGCTACCGACGAGGCCATAAAGAAGCTTTATGACGAGTATGTCGCGGCCAATCCTCCTGAAGAGGAAATTGAGGCAAGCCATATTTTGGTAAGCACGGAAGCCAAGGCAAAAGAAGTCATCAGAAAGCTGAACAAGGGTCAAGATTTTGCTAAGCTTGCCGCCGAATACAGCTCGGACAGCAATGGTAAAAACGGTGGACAATTGGGATACTTTAAGAAATCCGCAATGGTTCCCGAATTTGCTAACGCCGCCTTTGCCATGGATGTCGGGTCTTATTCCAAAAAGCCTATCAAGACGATGTTCGGCTGGCATGTTATAAAGGTAACCGACCGCCGTATGTCCGAACCTGTTCCTTTGGATCAGATAAAGGACATGCTGAAGATGCGCATCTCCGAACAGGCTTTCCCGGAAGTTATCGCAAAGGCCAAAAAGGAAGCTAGGGTTGAAATAAAACCCACGGCCTACAAAAATCAGTATATTGACCTTACCGGAGGAAAAGGCGCTGAGCCCGAGGAAGTCATAATTGAGGAAGAGGTTGTTGTGGAAGGCGAGCCTGCCGAGGACGCTGATTCCGCGACTTCTGCCGACGATGCTGATACCAAAGGCAAGGCTGCAAAGTAGCGAGATAGCTGAAACCGGCTAAAAACCAACGAAGAAGGGCGATGCTTAAAAAGTGTCGCCCCTTTTTATTATCTTTTTTATTATCTAAAGTGACTTCGCTTAATTTTTCACTTGGCTACTTGCCAAAGTGTCTTTATCCATTATTTCCGCAGAGACAATATAGTCCCAAATCATTGTCATCGGGATAGGATTAGCAAAGAATAAATTGAACTTTAGCGCCCCGCCGCCGAGCATAAAGTCATAAAGCTTTGCCACATTCCTGGCGACCGTATAATCCACGACACCTTTGTCCCACATTTGTTGCATATACATATTTACGGCATCTTTGGCGTTCTGTTCGTAATTCCCCGTAATGCTGCTTTGTGACATTTTCATCACCTTTTTGTAATTTTCAAACAAAACGGCGGGCGTATAACTAAGCGTAATGTTTTTAATATAGATTTTAGAAAAAGCTCCCCTGAAGTCGCCTTTGTCCAGCAGTTCTTGCACCTCGTTTAAAGTATTATCATCAAAGTTGACCACATAAACATCGGCCTTTACATTTCCGATGCAAGCGTCCGAGGCGTCTATATTCACAAGCTTTTCATTCACATTGGTTATGTGCGTTATTTTTGCTTTCACATCTATAACGGGGTTATCACACCCTGCAATTATAAGGCTTTCCACAGGGCAAGTCATAGCATGCACAAAGGCTCGATACTCGCGCATGTTATCTTCCAGATGTTCCCTATCCACCAACCTTGTTAATCTCAAATCCAGCTTGCTGATTTCTATAGTGGTTTCACCTTTCCAAGTATTAACCTTTATCTTATCAATAGAGCGTATCGGAAGCGCCTCGGCAAGCTCTGTAAGATGATAGGTGGCAAGGGCATTCCTCACCTCAAACCAACTCTTATTAAAATAAAATCCCGAATAAAGCCCTATACCTATTACAAACACAAGGAAAGTAACGATTGAGAAAAAAATCACGAACCTTTTGCGCGTAACAATCATTTTTCCGTCTCCCTGGTATATTTCCTGCCAAGGTTATGGCACTTTTCATCAAGACAAGATGTTGCATTGGTAAGATACATCATTGCTGCAATCGCATCTGCTTTTATTCCCATGCGAACTTTTTCTTTTGAAGGGAAGGGAGATACAGCTCCTGATACAAGGAACCAGCCTGTTTTTGTTATTTTCCCTTTGGTGTGGTCAATGGCAATGGGAAAAGGCCAATCCGCCCAAGCATCATTTTCTCCGGCTTGCTTTATGCGCACAATGGCGGTTGCCTCAACGGGGTGCCCCAATAACTCTGCTACCCTGGATTTTATCGCCAAGTTATCCAAGTCGGGCTTGCCGTGAGCAAAAGCTACCTTTACCGAAAAAGGAGCGTTTGCCGCCAAAGCCTTATCCTCCGGCAAAGAAACAGGAGCAGTGGCAGAAGGCGAAACTGTTCCCACCGCGCTTTTATCTGATATTTCAACTTCGGGGAACCATTTGCCGTTCTTGTTTTTGTTTACTATCGCCGAGAAGAAAGCGTCACCTTCCGAGAAGTTTATGTTTGAAGTGGCATAAAAGCGCATTTGCTCGGCATTAGGGCATAACATATCCGCGTACTCGCTTGCCGAGGCCATAAGGTTGGCCCGTGACTCGGCATTATCCAAAGCATCATCGGCATTTGTCACCGCGCTGATTACAAAAGGATTACAGCCTTGCCAAGAACCGATTTTATCGCTCACAAGATAGGTAACAAAGTCAATCCCGAGGACAGTATCCTTATCAATCAACAAAGCCACTACGCGCTTTTTCGAAAGCCCGTCAACAAAGAAGGCAACTGTTTCCAACCCCCACTTTTCTTTGGTTTTCTGTTTATCATAGTCAAAGGGGAGCTCAAAAGCACTCCCCACGCTTATGCCCGTAAAGCAAAAAAGCACCAAATAAGTAAACAAAAACTTGCAAAACCCAGTCTTCATATAATACATTTAGCATAAGTTTAGCGGTTGGTTAAAGGAAAAATAATTCTTATGAGCACAAATAACAAACAGGACCTTGAAGACTTGATGAAAAGTCAGGTGTCACCGCCTTTGGCAAGGAAGTTGGTTTGGGCGGGAATTATACCGTCAAATAAGTTTGTAAGAGCTCTGAACCTTTCCGAAGGCAATTCTTTCTTAAAGCGCTACGGCTTTTTATTTTTAGCGCTGGCGGGCTTTGTTTATATAGCCGCGGGGCTTTGCTCTTTCTTGTCTGCGGTTTGGTATGATATTCCCTATATTTTCAAAGTTTCAACCGCCGCCTCGGTTTTGATAATCTCGTTATATTTGGCAAGTAAGAAAAAAGAGCCTTCTATCTTCAAAACAAGCTTTTTATCCCTGGCAATACTTTTCACGGGTGTATTACTTCTTTTGGCAGAAGATGGCTACGAACTTGGCAAAACACTCTGGCAGACAATATTTCTTTGGGCTTTGTTGGTGCTGCCTTGGACAATCCTCGCCAAAAGCCTGTTTTTGTGGTCTGTATGGTTTAGCATTGCTTTTGCCGCCGCGTTTATGTGGGGGTTGGAAGTCGGTATGCCGACGGGAGCCGTCTCTTGGCCTGACTTTTTCAGCATAATGGCCGTGGCCTGCGGCTTAACCCTGGGCGTAAGGGAAGGGCTGGTGGCCATAAAAAAGATTGCGTGGCTGGATAAGCCGCTTAGCCGCTTAATTCCGCTTTTTGTCAGTATGTCGCTGGCGGTATTTCCCATTATCGGCTATATCACGGGCATAAAAGGCGCAAGCCCTACCGATAGCAGCATTATCTTCCTGCTCATCACAATTCTGGCGCTGGTTTTCTATTTTCGCATTTTCCCTGATTTATATGCGCTCACCGTAATCATATTTGAAATTTGTTTTGTCCTCGCTGCGGTTTGCGTGAATAAGTATCTGGGCTCACACGACGATTGGTATATGGTTTTTATCGCAATCATTTTGATATTCGGCTTTTCCTCTTGGATGATTAGGAAGCTGAAGGAAACCTTTAAAAAGGCAGGTGCCGCATGACAAAGTCTCCCGCCTCAAAAAAAGACCTTAGCGTCAAGACCCTTCTTAATCTGCTTGATATCAAGGTGACAAAATCTGCCGCCGAACAAGGCTATTTAAAAAGCTTCCTTGCCTCGGGTTTTGTGTCGTCATGGGCTTCGTTCATTCTGTTTTCCGTAGGTTGCTGGCTTGCGGCGCTGGCGTTGGGTGATGGCATTCTTGCCTTTATCAGCACTAACTTTTCATCCGAGGAAGAAAGCCGCTTCACGCTAACTTTATCATCGCTCATAGGAGCGGGAGGAATTGCCGCCGCTTATCTGATATTTATCAGCTTTAAGGGCATCTTCCCGAGAATGCTCGCAATATCCACCGCACTCGGCTCGGAATACCTTATTGTTATGGCAATAGCGGGCGAGGGCTATTCTTTCTTTTGGGCAACCGTAGCGGCTCTGGTCCTGTTGGTTTTAATGGCAAAGCTCTTCACCGACGCCGCTCATCAAATCGGCTCCGCCGCGATTTTCTGCACGATTTTAACCGTTCTTATATCTTCAAGCACTTCAAGCTATCTTGAGCCGATTATGATAATTTTGACATTGCCGGTTGCCATAGGCGCACTTTTCTACCCGATGAAAGGGCTGGATTTGCGCCCGATAGGAATGATTTTCCTTTTGTGTCCGTTAATCATTGCTCTTTATAGCGCCTTTGAGCAAAGCGGTGATTTATTTGAGTTTTCGGACACGGTATCACGAATAGTTTACATGGGCTTTTATGCTTTGCTTATTTACCTGTCACTTCCCGCGCTTTCCAGTTTGGGTAAAAAGTTTGTGCTCATAAGCTTTTTACCGATTTTGCTTTTTAGTCTGCTTACATCGTCAGGCATTGCGGCATCATTTCTTGTTATCTTTATCGCATACATTTTAAAAAGCCGCTTGGTTATGTCCGCCGGTATCAGCATCGGACTTTTGTTTACGGCGCTTTTCTACTTTAACTTGAACCTCCCAACCGAGGAAAAATCAGCTATTTTGCTTATCTCCGGCATAGTCATTTTGCTCATAATGTTTGTCCTTAAAAAGAGTGTTGAGGCTAGAAATGAGCAAGACTAGGTTCATATATTGGGCAATGTTGGTTTTAATCCTTGCCATAAGCTACGGCACAATTTACTTGCGCGGACAGACCTTGCTTGCGGGAGACAAAGTCTTAGTTCCCTTGGTAAAGGAGAACCCCGTAACTTTGACCGACAAGGGACTCCTTTTGAACTTTAAAAATATAATTCCCGGCAAGCAAAAGCTGAATACATCGGGGACGATAGTCGTATATATCAACAGTTTTGGCGTAGTCTCCTTTGTAAGAACGCTGGAAGGAAAACACGCCGATGATTTGGCTTTTGGCGAGCATTTGCTGGATTATTCGGCATATCGCCCTGCCGGTTTTTACGCTACAAAGAAGCCCAAAGTCTTTTTTGGCGCAAGATATCTTCCGTTTTCTTCACCGGCACTTAAGATCGCCGCGGTCGACGCTAACATCAACTTTGATGCTTACAAACGCGCTCGCTACCTTGTGCTAAAAGTATCTCCAAGCGGTCGCGCCGTCCCTATAGGATTGGTCGACAGGAACTATGCTGAAATAAAGCCAAAATCAAAAATTGGGTTTTAAGCAATATTAAGTCCCGAGGATTTCCCTTCGCCAAGGTTTATAAAGGTGCTCGCCCTTTTTGCAATCAAGAAAGATTTAGCGTGCCAATTGCCAAAGGCGTCAAACCTTTCCCCTGCAACGATTACGCTTGTTCCAGCTTCTGCCATACCAAAGATAAAGCCGGATATATCTTTTTTAAACAAATGCACATCGTCCACAAACAAAAAGTCATACGCCCCATAGGCAAACACATCTAAATCATCGGCACTTTCTGCCGCAACCGCAGGGTGACTTTCCCCGTCGTGGCTTTGTATTTGCCCCACCAAACAAGGATTCTCGGCATCAAAAAAGGCGGGAGTTATGACCAAACTTTTCCCACCTGCAACCGCAATCTTTTTAAGCATTAAAGAGGTTTTACCCGAAAACGCTTCTCCGCTTATGAACTCGATATAACCTCTGCTCATTCGCACCTGCCTTTAGCTTTTACCATATATAGCAATCTCCTATACCAAAAAAGCCAATAACTACAATATAAGGTAGTAAAGGTTTATAAAAGGTGAATCAAAAACGAAAAAATGAAGACAAAAAGAAGCGCCGCCCCATAAAACCAGGGACGGCGTCTTACAAATCTTTACACTAAGGAATTAGAAAGTGTATCTAATACCGGCATAGAACTCGTGGTTGGTAAGATCAAACTTAGCATTTCCACTCTTCCATTTACCGATATCAACATAACGGTATCCGGCATCGATGGCGAAGTTCTTAGTGATGTTGTAAGCCAAACCGGCACCAACATTCCAGCCGATGATGTTCTTGCTCTTATCCCAAGCGTTAAAGTCTATAGACTTAACCTGAGCTTTTGAATATCCGATACCAGCTCCGACATAAGGAACAACAGCCCATTTAACGGGAAGATCGTAGTAAGCGTTCAAGAACAAAGATTGTGTCTTTGCTTTAGCCTTAAAATCCTCACCGGTTATGAACTTACCTTCAAATTCTTGACGATAAGTATATTCAACTTCGGTTCTGATTGTACCTGCGGAAAGTTTGAAAGCAAGACCTGCGGCAGCACTGCCGAACATCTTTGTTTCATCAAACTTTTTAGCGCCATCGGCCTTAAAGTCAACCTTTTGCAAAGCAGCACCAAACTTGGCACCGACATAGGGGCTGATTCCACCAGCACTTGCCGAAAAAGCGAAGCATGTAGCAACACCAGCAAGAAGTAATGTTTTATAGTTCATGTTAATATCTCCTAAAAAGAAAACCAAATCCATCACACGGTCATCACAAGGACAAACCAAGTAACAGTAAAACGGATAATAGTTAATTTTAACTTAAAGTCAAGCTTATTCGTGGGAATTATCCAAAAGCATCTTTTTAACCAGAGCAAAATCCATGAAATTCACCTTGCCGGAGTCTATGTCATACATTGCCGCCGCGATTTTCATTTTCTTGCCGGTAAAGACGCTCTTAAGAACAGGATTAGCCGAATTGGCAAATCTGTAAACCACATTTGCGACATTATACTCTGCGATTTTGTCTGCGTCCGTAATTCCCTTTGGCGCTACGGCTTCCAAGTTAGCGACAGTAGCAGGCATGGCTTCGTTCATTTGTTGAGTTTTTCTCTGGGTGGCACAAGCGTTCATCGCTCCGCACTTATAGTGCCCGCAAATTACCATCAAAGGCGTATCATGAGAAGCAGGAACAACCATACTTTCTTCGGCTTCTTTAGTAAAGATATTGCCGGCGTTCCTAACCTCAAATATCATATTAAATCCGACATGAGAAAAGATAACTCCCGGAGTTACCCTGGAATCCGAACAAGCAAGAACCGCTTTTGTCGGTGTTTGATGATGCTCAATTTCCGCCAGTTCGGAATTAAGTCCCTTTGAAAATTGGTAAAGTTCTGAAGCTTCTTCCGAAGAAGAATTCTTAACATCGCTGTAGTATTCACCGCGATTTTTAACAAAGAGTTCATTGCCCTTTATCAATTCACCAAAAGCTTTTTTCGCTGGTGCGAACTCATCGACATTCATAACCATTTGAAGGCGATCAAGGCCTTCTTCGTTAACATTCATAGTCATTTTTTATTTGTCTCCTCCATATTTTGGGGGTAGATAATACAATATTTCCTAGAAAGGAGTCAATATGTCGAACCAGAGCGTAATCAATCCAAAAAATATCACCATAGCTGTAACCTTACTTTCCTTAATCGGATTAAC
>CACZRW010000015.1 GCA_902783675.1 uncultured Pseudomonadota bacterium
CCGGTTTCTTCTCCTCCCATATCATCAAACGCCGTCGCCGGAGTAAGCAGAGCCGCCGCCTGCGCCTCGCGCTCCGCCGCCCGTTCCGCGGCCCTTTGCGCGGCAGCCTCCGCCTCGCGTTCGTCCTCTCTTTCCTTGCGGTTAATCTTCAAGACACGCCGCTGCAGCCGCGCCAATTCCTCGGTCCCTTTGAACGCCAAATCCAAAAGCCTGTCCAGCTCCTCGCGGGTAAAAGGCATTCTTTCCGCCGTGCCTTGAATCTCAACGATTCTGCCGTCGCCGGTAATACAGAAGTTGGCGTCCGTCTCGGCATTACTGTCTTCCATATAGTCCAAATCCAGAATGGGCCGCCCCTCGTAAAATCCTGCCGACACCGCGGATATTGTCGAGATAAGCGGGATTTTCTTTAAGATTCCCGCCCTCTCCATGCGCGCCAAAGCAAGATAAAGAGCGCAAAAGCCGCCGGTAATAGCCGCCGTTCTGGTTCCGCCGTCCGCTTGGATAACATCGCAATCCACCTTAATCGCGATATCGGGTATCTTCTTCAAATCCACACACGCCCGTAGGCACCGCCCGATAAGCCTTTGTATTTCCTGAGTTCTGCCGGTTTGAAAGCCCCTTGCCGCCTCACGCTCCATGCGTTCCTCGGTCGAGCGGGGCAACATTCCGTATTCGGCGGAAATCCAGCCCTGCTTCGCACCTTTAAGCCACATCGGCAGCTTATCTTCCAAGGAAGCGACGCACATCACCTTTGTATCGCCGAAGCAGGCCAAACACGAGCCTTCCCCGTATTTGCAGGCATTCACTTCCAAAGTAACCTTGCGCATTTCGTTATTTAATCTTTTTGTTGCTCTCATTATTTCCAGTCCTTTTCTAAGGTTTTCGTTAAATTATTTGCATGTAAATTATTTGAATGTATAGGTTGACTATTTTCTATCCCAAACTTATCTAATAGTAAACTTGAATCTTGTTTTAATGGAGCAAACAATGAAAAAAGAGCAAAAGCAATCCACCCCCGCCGCAACAGACACGGAAAGCATAGAACAAGCAGCCTCTGACGCCGAACTGGCCGCCCTTGACGCGCCTGACAATATTGATTCCTGCCTTGAAATCATCAAAGCGCTGGAAAAGGAAAAAAACGAACTTAAAGAGAGCTATCTTCGCGCGGCGGCAGATATGGAAAACCTGAGGAAACGCACGGCGATAGAGCTTGAAAAGACCAGCCGCTTTGCCATAACGAAGTTCGCCAAGGACCTTTTGTCCGTAGCCGATAATCTTTCGCGCGCGCTGGATACCCTTAACAAAGAGGAAAACCAAAACCACTCCGAAGCGATAAAAAACCTGATTGCCGGCATCGAGCTTACGCAAAAGGAACTGACCTCGGCGTTTGAGAAAAACGGCATTCATAAACAGGAAAGCAAGGGCAAAATCTTTGACCCGCAAAAGGACAAAGTCGTGCAGGAGCGCGAGGATAAATCCGTCCCCGCCGGCACCGTGCTCGAGGAATGGCAACCCGCCTATATGATCGGCGACCGTATCCTGCGCGAAGCCGTTGTCGTCGTCGCGAAGAATTAATTCCTGCCGAAAAAGCTAGGCTTTACCGGACTTTTTGACAGGGTTTCTTTTCTTTGCCGTCGCCTTTTTCGCTTTCTTTTTTGCCGGCTTTTTTGCTTTTTCTTCCTTGACCGATGCCGCGGCGACTTCCTTTCCCGTAGCAAGCAAAGCCTCCTTTACGGTCCCTTTCTTTTTAAGATTCTTAAAAAAGCCGGAATAAAAGGCTTTCTGCTCCTGATACCCCGCTTTAGCTTCTTTAAAAAGTCCCGAGGTTATCTCGCGAATAGTGGGCTGCTTCTCGCCCCAACTGCTCATACGATAAAGCTCATAAACCGTAAACACCGCCCCAAGCGCCAGCAAAAACTCCGAGCGAGTATTGATAAGCGCCAATAACGCTATCATCAAAAGCACCAGATTCGAGCGGAAAACAAACCTTCTGAGCCCCGCAACAATCGCCCCGCTTTGCGCAATTCTAATTGCGAACGGTTGATAATTCTTTGATTTGAAAAGGTGTTTTTTGATAAAGGAGTATCCCGTCTCGCCCAAGAAATACATCGGCAGGATAAGCGCGAACGCCCACATTCCCGAAGCGGCGGCCTTCATCAACAGCCACCCGAGCACCAGTGCCACGGGAATAACTGCCGCGTTTGTCATCTTTGGCCACACTACAGTCTTGCTCCAATTCCTGAAGCCCGCGATTGCCACACCCAAAGACCCTGCGATAACCCCGACGGCGCCTAATTCGTCCTTACCCATATACGCGAGGAAAATCGCGCCTATAAACACGGCAAAGGCAATAAACGAGCCTTCGGAAACGGCTATCTCGGACACTTCCTTCATTTTCACAAAGGAGTAAATGAGCCACATCCAAACAAGCACCGCGGAGATAATGGCAAGAAGTGCGGGCACGGGCAAATCCCCGAAATCCGCCTCGGCAGGCAAGAACAAAAAGCTAAAAAGCATAACTGCCCCGACAAATCCCGCCCTTATTTTCTGCGCCTTTTTCGTCTTTGGCGCAAAGTATTCCCACAGCATCAGGAACACGGACGAGGACAAAACGACCGTCACCTCAACATCGCTTGCCTGCCCGAGATTTACCCCGAACAACAGCGACACAAGCGCCAAAATCACGAACGCCGGCACGATTATCGCCCCCGCGCAATCGGGAAGGGGCTTACCGCGCTTTGCCGCATACACCAAAGCTCCGACCGTCGCCATATTTGTCACAAAGAAAAATCCCAGCCACACAAAGGCAAGCACATTAAAATCAACGGATGTCATTTATTCTTTCTCCTTTTAAAAAAGTCGTTTAGTATGAGCATAACTTACTTTTTCCAAAGGACAAATGCAAATGCTAAGAATTGTGTTTTTTTACATTTTGCCTTTTATCTTACCCACGGTTTTATACCTGCTTTGGGCAAGGCATTCGGGCAAGAAGGACTTTCCTTTGGCGCCGTTGCTCATCGCCGGCGCGGTTTTGCTGGGCATCAGCGCCGGAGCCTTTGCTTTATGGGACAGGTCCCCTGCCTTTTCTCACTATGAGGCGCCGAAGTTTAAAGACGGATTGATAATCCCCGCCCAAGTTGGAAATAAGACCAAATGACCTCGCCTTCGCTAAAAAGCCTTGCCTCTCCCGCCGCGCGCCGTATTTTTAAAGCTCTTTCGGGCAAGGCCATGTTTGTAGGAGGCGCGGTCCGCGACATTTTATCGGGCAGTTTTTCTTCCGCCACCGACATAGACATTGCGACTCCTTTCACCCCCGACGAGATTATAAAAAGGCTTGAAGCTGCGGGAATAAAGGCTATTCCGACGGGCTACAAACATGGCACGATTACCGCACTTATAAAAGGCAAGACCTTTGAAATAACCTCGCTGCGCCAAGATATAAAGACCGACGGGCGCAAGGCGGTTGTCTCTTACGGCACCGACTATGTCCAAGACGCCCGCCGCCGCGACTTCACCATAAACGCACTTTACGCCGATTTAAACGGCACGATTTTTGACCCTTTAGGCACGGGACGAAGGGACTTATCCCGTCACCGTTTGCGCTTTATCGGCGACCCCGAGACTCGCATTAAAGAAGACCACCTTCGCATCTTGCGCTTTTTTCGCTTTTTAATCTGCCTTGGCTGGAGCGCCCCCGACAAAGCCGCGCTTGCCGCCATAAAAAAGTCCGCGCCCTTAATCCCGAAGCTTTCCAAAGAGCGTATAAAAAGCGAGCTTTTCAAGATACTCTCCGCGCCGGCACCCTTTGCCGCCCTTAAGCCTATGCACAAAACCAAAGTGCTGCAAAACATCGACCCCTCACTTACGAATCTGTCAAGATATAGGAAAGCCACCGCTTTCGCCGCACTCTTAAGCGTTCCCGTCTCTCCCGTCTTTGCCCTTTTTAGCTTAAGCAGGAACGCCGACCCCGTCGCCTTTAAAAAGCGCCTGGTGCTTTCAAACGCAGAATATGACGAGCTTTGCGCCCTTTCCTCCTGTCACAAGAAAGCCTTTGCCGCCATTCGTAAAAAAGGGGTAAAAGTCGCCGCTTTCACCTATGGGGTGCCGCTTTGCCTTGCCGCCTTTTGCCTTGGCGGCGGCACCGCTCGCGACTTTAAGCCGAGCAAAGAAAACACCAAAGTTATAAACGAGCTTAAACGCTTTACCCCGCCTTCTTTTCCGCTTACGGGC
>CACZRW010000016.1 GCA_902783675.1 uncultured Pseudomonadota bacterium
AGAGCGCCTGCATCTTTCCGCTCGCGGTTATCACCGCATTTTAAGGGTGGCAAGGACTATCGCCGATTTGGAAGGTGTTCCTGACATTTTGCCCCGCCATTTAAGCGAAGCCCTTTCCTTCCGCCGTATCGTGCATAAGAACAGCTAGCCGCCCGCCTTAACCCAGGGACGAAGTCCCTTTCATTCCTCATTCCTCATTTCTCATTCCTCATTCCTCATTGGGCGAAGCCTTAACCCTTAACCCCTTAAAAAAACCGTTGCTAATCTTTCATAACTCTTTTATGCTGTCCTTCCATAGAGTTTTAATAGCGGTCGCAAAAGGAATTATGAGCACTCTTTTCAAACGTATTTTTGGCATATTGCTTTTAGGTGCAGGCTTAACGGCGTGCGGAGGCCCCGGGGAACAGGTTGTTCATCATTGGGATGTAAGGGACGATGTCGGACCCAATCAATTTATAATAGATCACAATTCGTGCCTGCGTGACGCGGATGTTTGGCCTTTTGATGTATCTTTATCCGAGGCGTTGGATTTCATCTCGCCGGGCCCTCATGATCCCAAGCACCGCCTGGACCCCAAAGCGACCCGAACATGGGCATCTTTCATTCCCTATCGCGGCGCACAAGCAGTATATGTAAACGACAAGAACAGCGCTTCTACCATTGACGATGACGATTACGAAGCCTGTATGGAGAGCAAAGGCTATGTCCGCGCTTTCAAAACCGAGGTCCGTGAAAATCTGATTAACGACCGAAGAATGGGTTATCGCGCCGATGACTACTAGCTCCCACAGTCCCAAGGGCGTGGCTCCTCCTACCATATTGCAAGTTCTTCCGGCGCTTGGCGGCGGAGGTGTTGAGCGCGGCACTTTGGAAATGGCGGATTATCTGTCGCGCATGGGCTGGAACTCGCTGGTTGCTTCCGAAGGCGGCAGAATGCTTGAACAGTTGGAAAAATCCGGATCTTTACATTTTTCCCTTCCCCTCGCCTCAAAGAATCCTTTAGTTATGCGTCGCAACATCGACCGCCTTGTTAAAATCATCAAAGAAAACAAAGTTGACATAGTGCACGCCCGCTCGCGCGCGCCGGCATGGAGCGCTTACTTCGCCGCCAAAAAAGCCAAAGTAAAGTTTGTCACGACGGTTCACGGCATTTACGGCTTTGGCCCTTTCGGCATAAAAAAGGCGTATAACCGCGTAATGCTAAAGGGCGACTTGATTATCTCGGTATCCGAATTCGTGTCCCGCCTTATCCAAAGGGAATACTCCGTCCCCGAGGAGAAAATCCGTGTCGTGCACCGAGGCGTTGATTTGGACACTTTCTCGCCCGACAAAATATCAAAAGAGCAGATTGCCGCTGTCCGTGACGCTTGGCAGTTACCGGCGGGCAAAACGGTTATTATGATGCCCTGCCGCCTTTCCAGATGGAAGGGCCACCATCTGCTGCTGGACGCCGTAAATCTGCTTGAGAACAAAGACGACATCGTATGTGTTTTTGTCGGCGCCATGGATTCTCGAAGCGGCTATAAAAAGGAAATACTTAAATACGCCGCCAAGCTTGGCCTTAAACAGAATGTAAAGATTTTCGGCTACATCGGCGATATGGCGGCAGCTTATATGCTGGCGGACATAGTCGTCTCGGCCGCCACCAAGCCCGAAGCCTTCGGGCGCACCATAATTGAGGCGGAAGCCATGGGGCGCTTGGTCATTGCCGCGGACGAAGGCGGTGCCTGCGAGACGGTAAAAGACGGCCTGACGGGTCTGCTTTTCAAAAGCCGCGATGCCGAGGATTTGGCGGACAATTTAGAAAGAATTTTTGAAATGAGCAAAAGGGAAAAAGAGGTTATGCGAGAAACCGCGCAAAGTTGCGCCAGCACCGAATTTTCCACTAATGCGATGTGTGCGAAAACCGTAAAAGTGTATGAAGAGCTTTTATGATTTTTTTAGGTTTAACTTTAACTGATGGAGAAGTTTCATAGGTAAGTTTGGAAATGATGCGCGTCCCACCCGCGAGGGTCCTCGCGCCAATAGTGAAATCACCGCGCCGTCGGTGCGTTTAATTCTTGCTGACGGAGAAACCGCCGGCGTTGTAACTTTGTCTGAAGCCTTGCGTCTTGCCGAGCAAAGCGGCCTTGATTTGGTGGAAATATCCCCCAACGCCGAGCCGCCCGTATGCAAAGTCTTGGATCTTGGCAAGTTCAAATACGAACAACAAAAAAGAAAGGCCGAAGCAAAGAAAAAGCAAAAGATTGTCGAGCTTAAAGAAATAAAGGTAAGCCCGAACATTGACACTCACGACTATGATGTAAAGCTGAAAAACGCCACTCGCTTTTTGGAAGACGGCAACAAAGTGAAGTTTTCGCTAAAGTTCAAAGGGCGCGAGATTGCCTACCAGCAAATGGGCTATGAGCTCATGCAGAAAATCGGTGCTGACCTTGACCTGCTGGCGAAAATTGAACAGCCCGCCAAGCTGGAAGGCAAGCAAATGATGATGATTTTGGGGCCGAAATAATACGC
>CACZRW010000017.1 GCA_902783675.1 uncultured Pseudomonadota bacterium
CGGTTGATGGTGCCGCTTATTTTGTTTTTCAGGGTCGTAATCAAGGAGCGTAAGCTTGCCATATATTTTCCCCTTTCTTTTCCTATTCCTTCTTCGTTGGCGTTTAAAGCGGTAAAAGCTTTTCAATGTCCCACATTACTTCAAGCGCTCTTAAGGCGATTTCTCCCGTTATCGAGGGCTTTTCCTTTTTCCTGACGCAGGCGATAAAATGTTTGAGTTCGCCTTCAAGGCTAAAGCCCTTATCCACGGGAATGTCCTTGCCCGAGAGCGTCAGCGTTTGCGCGACATAATCAAGGAAGAAAACGCCAAGGCTTGTTACCAGCTCAAGAGTGCGCACCTTGTCCTTTGTCTTGCGTGACGCCAAAAGCTTCGCGGCGGCACCGTTTTTAAAGACGATGGTCGCTTTTGCTTCGTCCCTGTCACCTTCGGCTTTTATGATCTCGGCGGGGCTGTCGATAAGCGCCAGCGCGATGTCCAAATCGTGTATCATTAAATCGGTCGTCACCGCCACATCATTGATGCGCCCCGAGGCCTCGTTAATGCGCGACGCCTTAATCTCGTATATCTCGGGCTTTTCGCGCTTTAGGATAGAGGCAAGCGCAAGCACCGCGGGATTGAACCTTTCCACATGTCCGACGATGAAAAAAGTGTCCTTTTCCTTGGCAAGGTCAATAAGGGCTTGGCAGTCTTTCTTTGTGGTGGCAAGAGGCTTTTCAATCAAGCAGGGAATGGAAGCGGATAAGAACTTTTTTGCCACTTCAAAGTGAGTCGTGGTCGGAGTGACTATGCTGACGGCGTCCACACGCTTTATCAGCTCGTCCAAGTCGTCATAGGCGGTGGTGCCGACTTCGGCGGCTTTGGTGCGGGCGCGCTCTATGTCAATGTCGTAAACGCCGACAAGCTCGACGCCTTCCATTTTGGCGTAGTTTTTAAGGTGGTAGCCGCCCATAACTCCGGTGCCGATGACGGCCACTTTAACAGGTTCCATTTTACATCTCCTTCTTTGTTTCTTTTGCCGTTTCCTCGGCGAGTTTTTCCTCTAATGCCAACATATCTTGCCACCCTGATTTCTTTTGTAAAGGTGTGCGAAGGAGGTAGGCGGGGTGAAAGGTAACCAGCGCAGGCGTGCCTTCATACTTAAACCACTTGCCCCTTATGCGCGAGACGGATTCGGTTACGCCGAGCAGGGCGCTTGCCGCACTTGCCCCTAAAAAGACAAGGATTTTCGGCGCAACCAGCTCAATGTGCCTTTTTATAAACGGCAGGCAGGCGACGACTTCGGCAGGGGTAGGGGCGCGATTGCCGGGCGGGCGCCAGGGTAAAATGTTTGAGATATAGACATTTCTTGCGCGCGATAAGCCTATGGATTCCAGCATCTTATCCAACAGCATTCCCGATTTGCCGACAAAGGGCAGGCCGATACGATCTTCGTCAGCGCCCGGCGCCTCGCCGATAATCATTACCGGTGCGGTGGGAACGCCGTCGGCAAAGACGGTGTTCGTCGCGGTCGTTTTTAAGCCGCAGCCCTTGAACGAAAGCATTTCCTCTTTTAACTCGGCAAGGGTCGAGATGGTTTTAAGGTCTGATGCGGCGGCAGTGGCGGGCGCAGCCGGAGCAGCGGCGGTAAAGGCGGCGGGCGCGGGAGCGGAGGTTGGCAAAAGGGCTTCTTTGGCGGGCTTTGCGGTGCTTACGGCAAAGTAGTCGCAAGGCTCTTCGGCAATGACTTCATCAGCGCCGGCGCTTAAGTTCCAGTTCAGCTCGTCCAGTAAGCAGTCTTTTCTTATATTCGTCATGGCGCCCCGATTTAAATTGCATTAAGGTTCAACTTATTCTAGCTTATAGCCTAATTTTGAAAATAGTTAAACGGATAAAACGGTGCAAACAAAAATGCAATTTAAATGGTGGTGGGTGCTAATGCCGGTGCTTTTTATGGCGGCTTGGGCAGGCGTTTGTTTTTGGCAAGGCGAAGGCGAAAGCGGTAAAAGCGCGGTGGAGCAGGAAGGCCTCGTCGCGGCGGAAAGCGATGCAAAGAGCGAAGGGGCGGAAAATATCGTTAGCGGCGCGACAAAGCCCTATTCCTTTGATGCTCGGGAGTTTAAAAAAGTCGGGAAGTCAGGGCTTTTCCTTTCTGCTCAGCACGCAAGAAGGCTTTATGATTTGGACTCTGCCGCCAGCCTTTTGAAGCAGTTTTCGGGCAAGGAAGATGCGCCTAAAATTGCGGTAAGATATACTTATATCACTTTGGCGATGGCGGGGAAAATTGACGAGGCGGCGGCCTTTGCCCTTGCGGATTTGCAAGAAAGCAAGAAGGACTATCTGCCGCTGATTTTGGTCGTGGCGGACTATGCTAAAAAAGGGCAGTATAAAAAGGCCCTTGCCATAGCGGATTCTTTACCGCTTAAGGGGGCGCAAAAATACTTTAATGTGCTGGTGAAAGCGTGGCTTTTAGTGGGGGACGGCAAGCCTCAAGCCGCACTTAAAAAGCTGGACGAGATTGCAAAAGTTAAAGCGTTTGAAGGGCCGTTTTTGTTTCATAAAGGGCTTATTTCGGATTTGACGGGCGATTATAAAAGCGCCGAGAAATACTATGTTGAGCTTATCGGGGAAGGGGGCAAAAACGCCTCTATTCGCGCGGTGCAGGTGATGATAAGTTTTTATCGCCGCAGCGGACAAGAGCAAAAAGCAAAGGAACTTTTGGCAATGTATAAAAAGCACCCCGAAAGGCCGGCGTCCGTCGGTGATGACTTTTTGTATCCCTCTGATCCCGCCGCGCCGGTTGATTCTGCCGCTAAGGGGTTAGGTGAAGCGCTTTTGGGAATGGCAACCAATTTCATGAATGAACGCGAGGGCAAAGATACAGCTCTTTTGCTTTTGAAAACAGTGAGTTACTTGGACGAAGGAAATGTCACCGTGCGAGTGCTTCTTGCCGAGGTTTTGGAAGAGAAAAAGATGTTTAAAGAGGCAATTGCCGAGTATCAAAAATTGCCTGTTGGCACGCAAATGTATGCCGCCGGATTGATTAAACAGGCGGACCTTTTCTTAAAGCTCGGCGATTATAAAAGCGCCAAAAAAGCACTTTTAAACGCGAAGAAAGATGACCCTGCCAATCCTGCGATAGCAATGGGACTTGCCGGCATTTTTTATGAGCAGAAAGACTATAAAAAAGCGCTTTCTTACTATGACGAGGCGCTGGAGCAGCTTCCTAAAAACAGCCCGATTACGGCGGCGGCTTTGGGGTATCGCGGCGATGTCTATAGCAATCTCGGCAAAGACGATTTGGCGGAAAAGGACTATATCGCCTCGCTTAAAATAAATCCCGAAAGCCCCGAGATTTTAAATGCTTTGGGCTATACTTGGTTGGAGCAGGGAAAGAACTTTAATGAAGCCAAAGCGATGATTGCCAAGGCGGTGGAAAAAGCGCCCGATAACGGGTTTATTATTGATAGTTTCGGCTGGGCTTTTTACCTTTCCGGCGATTATGCCAAGGCGGTTTCCATGCTGGAGTTGGCGCTGGAGCTTGAGCCTGCTAATGCGGTTATAAACGACCACTTGGGTGATGCGTATTTTAAAAGCGGGCGAGTGCGGGAAGCCGGCTATCAGTGGCAAAAGGCGCTTAAGCAAAGCAAAGACATTAAGCCCGAAGAAGCAAAGGCAATTCGTCGCAAAATAGCCGTGGGGCTTGATGTGTATGAAAAAGAAAAAGCCGAAGAAAGCGGTGCTAAAAGCGGGACTAAAGCGAGCAAGAAAAAAGATGAAAAAGATTTATAAGCGCGCGGCGGCAAAGCTAAACCTTAACCTGTTAATCACGGGGAAAAGGGCGGACGGCTACCATCTTTTATCCAGCTTTTTCGCTTTTACGGAGCTTGGTGACGAGCTTTATTTTGAGCCGACCGAAGCAAGCGGCGAGCAAGACGGGATTTCTTTGGACATAAAAGGTCCTTTTGCAAAAGGGCTTACGGCGGGCGAAAGCAATAGTGTAATCCGTGCGGCGAGGGGACTTTCTTTGCTTATCGGCGGCAAGCTCGGGGCAAAAATCACGCTTATCAAAAACTTGCCGGTGGCGGCGGGAATCGGCGGAGGGACGGCAGACGCGGCAGCGGCAATTCGCGGCTTGTGTGAGTTGTGGGAAGCAACGCCTGCCGAAAAGGATTTGTTCGCGCTTGCTTTGAGTATAGGTGCTGATGTGCCTTCTTCGCTATATGGTAAAAATGTGCTGGTTTCCGGTATCGGAGAGGGACTTACTCCCGCGCCGAAAATCGGCAGTGATGTTTATATTGTGCTGGTAAATCCTAGGGTGACGGTATCTACAAAAGATATTTTTAAGACTTTTTCGGAAAAGAAGTTTTCTTCTGCGTTTGCTTTCAAAAAAGAGTATGCTACGGCGGCGGATTTGGCAGAGGATTTAAGCAAGACGACCAATGATTTATATGCGCCCGCAGTGCAATTGCAGCCCGTGATAGGTGAAGTTTTAAGCCTTTTGCGGAGTGATGAAAGGAGCTTGTTCGCGGCGATGTCGGGCAGTGGGGCGACTTGCTTCGGGCTTTATGAAAGCAAAGAAGCCGCCAAAGAAGCCGCTTTAAAAATTGCGGTGGCACAACCTTTGTGGTGGGTGGCGGCGACTAAGCTTAATAATCCTTAACAAAAGCGCGTATTATTTCGGCCCCAAAATCATCATCATTTGCTTGCCTTCCAGCTTGGCGGGCTGTTCAATTTTCGCCAGCAGGTCAAGGTCA